>NC_017460.1 GCF_000237865.1 Haloquadratum walsbyi C23 | reverse complement strand
TTTCGACAGGTATCGAATTGATCAGTCAGTATTTACGTCATCTGTCGATTCGGTGCATACATATGTATGCAGTGAGATAATCCGGATATGCCACGCGAACGGTATCAAACACGACTTGATGAAGATATTGCCCGCGATGTTGATGCATACGTTGCCCGTAATGACATCTCACAATCTGAAGGTATGAGGCGACTTGTCCGCGAAGGGCTTGAGTCCGTGAACGGTGACGATGTTACCGACAAGATAGAGTCCGATCACGAACAGATACTCACACAACTCAATGAAATTCAAGAATCAAGCATTGATCCAAACAAACCATTCCGTGAGCAATTTGAGGATGTAAACAGCATAAACCGCAATATCCGTCTTGTCGGTGGTGTAGTGATTACGATTTCACTTTTGATTATCTTCATCAATGAACTAATCATGTTCATTTAATCGGTGGATACATACGCATACGCAATTATCTGATAGATATGTCGGGCACGAATGACACCACCGACGGCATAGACGATAATCGGCTTTCGATCAATGACGACGACGGCGATGTGAAACGCCAGCGGGTGAAAGAAATTCTCAACTATCGGTCGCAGTACATCAAAACTCGTGCCGATGTTGAATCAGCCCGCAAAAGTGGCGAAGTTGGCAACGTGCAAGCAATAACCCAACTGAAAGCCGTTCTTGATTCATTCTTGCTGGATATTCGCCCCGTAATTCTTCAATCTCAACACGAGGATGTGTGGTACGATAGGCACGTCTATAACATCACACTAGACGAACACATCGAGAAGGAGCCAACACTCAGCAAACCCGCTGAGATATTGCCCCGACGACAAATTGAGATTACCGGACTTGTCCAGTTAATTCAACAAGATATTGTTGTCGCTCGCGAGTGGCATGAGTACAACGACATTCGCAAGCCAACAAATAGAGACGGCATAGCGATGGAGTGGGAGGATTCACCATTTGACCGACCGTCTCACACTGGCGACCCACTGGGTGAAACAGAACTCTCAGCACTGCCGGTCGATGTGCTTGATAGTGGGTTTAAAATCGCAAATGATGTGCTCCTAGAAATCGGGCTTGATGTCGGTCTCTCCGATGATACCAGCGAGATTGCTGAGTTTGATTACTCAGATTTAATCTAATAATGCATCTGAGAGACACCGACTTTTGGGATGATTTGATGCACGGGGTTTTCGGTCCCCGATCTGGTGGTGCTCGTATTATCTGCGACTCAGAGAACTCAGCCACCGGCGTCGGGAAAACGACAGCCGCCGTCTCCACCGCTTTGGCGGTCTCTAAGGCATTTGACTATCAATTGTCACCGAGAGACTTCACCCTGAGTGGGGAACAGTATTTGGAGAGATGGCGGGAACATCCTAGCAAGGAGCAACCGAGTGTAATTGTTCTCGATGAACTCGCGGGTGCCGGTGCCGGCGATGCACGACGCTCGATGAGTAATGAGAATGTGAACTTAGGCAGAAGTTGGCAATTGATGCGCAAGAAACGGATTGTTACGATCTGCACATTGCCCCACTGGAGTGATGCCGATAAGCGGTTACGCCGAAGTGCTGATTATCGTCTGTGGTGTCTTGAGAGACCGATAGGATACTTCAGACCGTACAAAGTCACATCAACATTTGATAGAGGCGATGTGCGAACCGAATCATACAACGATGTGCAACGGGTTGCCTTTCCGAATCTCGACGCATTAGATGACCCGTATTTTCAGGCAATCACAAAGAAAAAAGATGCACTACTATCATCTGATGAGTTCAATGCAAACGAACTTGTCAATATTGAAGATGAGACCACAAAAGACCCTGAAGAAGTAGAACACGAGCAAAAAGTATCAGATGCACAACGGGCACGAGAAAAAGGACTCTCCACATACGAGGTTGCTGATGTTGTCGATATGTCCCAATCATGGGTTGACAAGTACACAGAGATGCCGGATACGACCGACACCACCGAAGCCACTGCCGACGACTAACCACTAACCACATAATATGTTATACACAGACGCGAGGTTACTGAGAAATCGGCTCAAGGTCACACCGCCGGCACGATCACGCCGGCACCCGTCGCCGATCCCGATTGCAGCTGCAACTCAGATGAATCGATTACAAATCACGCACACACACGAAACTCAGATATGACAGACTTCGATCACACAGAAATTGAGAAAGAATTAATCGAATCGTATGGCGGAACACCACAGGAGAAATTCGGCACTGACGGCACGATCAATGGTGCACCCACAGAGGTACGTCTCGCAAAAGAGGAAGATAGATTTAGACTTAATAAGGAAACTCATTCGGAGCTCGTCGAGCAGGAGGGCACATACATTTTTGACGATCTTGGAGACAATCAACCACCCAAGCAAGTCGACGCCGATACTGTAGATGATAGACTAAGCGAGGACTGGCACAGCGACCGAGGATACATGCACCAATTCGTCAGCGTGGATTCATTTTTCTGAGGATTGATTTTTGTGTTTTGTGAGCAGGCGCCACAGACATGTGACCGTGTAGAACCGTGTAATGACCGTGTAAAATTAAACGTATAATCAACGTTTGAAAACGTTTAATCTGTACCTATCGACAGAAATAGAACTCTATTTGTCGTCTTTTCTCTCCTCACATCCTCACATTGAATCTAACAAACCGTGAGGGATTGGGCACGATCACACCCTAACCCCACACCCCCGTTTATATGCCGGACACGCGAATCAGGGATTCCCGAGGCACTTCTTTAAATAGGATATTGCTACACGAGTGCCGTCAGTCATGGTTTGTGTAGCAAAAACACATATAAAGAATAGTCACTCCATAGTGCTGTATCTCCACAGATAATCTGTCTAATCTGTGAGTGTGCAGTCTCGTTCTCAATTGGAGCTCCGAACGAGACAACATCACGAGTGATATTGTGTGTAGAAATTTTTGCGCGAGCAAAACTACGGTATGTGTTTTGATGTTGTGCCCTTAGGCACACCCCTAACAGCGAGTCCGGTGAGTCGCACCAAATTCCAAACCAGCACTGACGCCGATCTCGACGCGCACCACACCGATCACGACGAAAGGGGACCCTCGAAGGCGGTCAGATGTCGCGTGAGGGTCGAAAAAGAGGGTCGTCGAGAGTGTTGCCACTCACGAGGACGGCATCACTTGAGGAGAGTAAACGCTCGTTGAGAGTGAGACCGGACGGTAGGAGAGGACGGCAAGTAATTGAGGTCTTTGCCGTCGTCCTCGTGTTCCCATTTGACTTTTGCAGATTTGAAGGTGATAGCGTCTCGTTTCATCTTGCACCAGCGGTCGAAGCCACTACGCAAGATATTACGCACTTCTTTGATACTATCGACGCGACCGAGGTCGATGATCATGCCGTCGCCGTTGTCGTTGTAGTTGACGCCGTATCGTTCACACCATGCAACAAAGGCACTCGTGGCATTATCGAGACCTCGTTTACTGGCGTGGACGGCATCAGCGGCAGTTTTAGCGGCGTTATCGACGGCTTGTTGTGCCTGATCAAGTGCGTCGGCGACAAGTTCACTGGTATATGTGGACTTCAATGAGACCTCGCCGTAGGTGTGTGTCACGAGGTCGTTCATTCTCGCAAGGGAATTGTAAACAGTATCTTCGTGTCGTCCTGTGGACTCGGCAAGGTCCTGAGGACTCACGGCACCACCGTCGGAGACGAGCACATTGAGACATTCCTGATCAGTGGGTGCCATGCCGTCAGCAAGATGCTTGTAGACGACCGACTCTTGCTCGTGTCTGACTTCGGTAAGGTCGAGGTCGACAACGGATGCGGTCGTGGTTGCGTTCTCGACTGAGAAATATTCGTCCTCGACATAGACGTTCTCATTCGCCCTCAGGTCGAGACCGGCGTCGGCGAGGATAGCATACAGCCATTCGGTGAGTTCCTCGTCAAGTTGGGCGAGATTCTCGTCGGTAAGATGCAGTGTGTCGTCAGTCCGGCTTGTCTGATAGGCGACTTCTACTTTCGGGTGAGAGAGTGGGTCAGAGTCAGGTCGAGAGTGCGCCTCGCGAGCGTAGTAGTGTTTGCACTCGACGGGCAAGACATGATCAGGGAATACCTCACGGACTCTCTGAGGTCCGAGCGTACAGGTATGATAATAACCGGCTAACTGACGCCCTCTCTCGTTGCTGTCGTTTTGCACGAGTTTCCGATAGCCCTCACGGTCGTTCTCCAATACGTGCGCAAGTGAGACTAAGGGACCAGTGCGAGCATGCACGGGACCAGATACGTCCTCGTGGACACGCACGTATTTCGCGCCGTCCTGAATGTTGCTGGTCTCGTGTCGGTATGACTCGCGGAAGTGATGTGCACTCACATCGACGGCACTCGCGGCACACATGAGTAGGTCGCCATAATCACAAAAGTCAATATTAGACCCTGAGACGCGGACGTTCATGGCGTCGTGTTCGTTCACAAGAGTACGAGGGATTGATAACTCGTGTTGGTCTCCCTCGTCAGTCTCGACGCGCATACGACGCCAGCGGGGACGAATATGATAGTTCGCCTTTTTTTCTCCGAGCTCGTCCTGAGCCTCGACACGGATGCGAAACTCACGGATTTGTTCGTGCTCGATCTCGGTGCCGTTCGGCGTCGTGCCGTCACGAGGTGGCAAGATAGACGAGTCTTGATAGTACAGGGTCACGTCCCATGTTTCGCCGAGGGCGTCGGTCTCGGTCTCGTATGAGCCGTTGTGGTCCTTCACTACCGAGTCACAGGCAAGCCATGCGTCGAGTCCGTTATCATAATTGAAATTCGCGGTAAACTCGTGGTCTTGCGGCTTGATCAGGCGGCGTATCTCGTCGCCGTCCTCATTCTCGACGGTCATTGCATTGCCTCCACGAGCACGTTATCGTCGTCCTCGTTGTCCTCGTCGCCGTTGTTCTCCTGATCAGGCACGCCGACCGGCACGGGTGTAAACAACGACCGGCACTCAAGACAGACGTGCGAGACGGTCTCGAAGTCTGTCATCTCGGTAATTTCGATTGCGGGACCTCCGAGACTCGGATAGGCACGAAGGTCGAGACCTGAGTGTGCCTCGTTGACTGAGCAATCAGGATTAATGCACTCGAATGGGTCGAGGTCCTCACGACGAGGGAGAGTCTCGGCGACAAGAGGCGTCGTATCGAGAGGCGGGACATGCACGACCTCACGAATGGCATTGAGAGTCACGGGGTCAGTATCGAAGGTCCAACAGCCGCGACTCTCGCCAGCACTCACAAAAGTATAATCAGGGTCGTATGTGCAGTGGTGTGCGTCCCATTCGAGATTACTGAGACGGTCTCGTGTGTCCCCGTCGCCGTGATCATGTAGTGAGAGTGCGAGTTTTGCATCTCGATGAATCCGACCGTCTCGCACCCATGTGCGGAAGTATCGTTCAACAGTGTGCGGTCCTCGACTCTCTCCTTCAAGGACGACTTTACGACCGGCGTCGATGGTCTCCAGCGGTCCTTTCGTCGGTTGCTCTTCGACCGGCGTCAGGTCCTCTTTCTCGGCGATGCCGGTCGCGACGACCGTCTCGGGACCGTATCGCTCGCCGATCTCGTCGAGATAATTTGAGACGGTGCCTTTGGTCGAGTCGATATTATCAGCAATCCCGCGTTCACTGCACCCTTGCTCGGAATAGGCGAGTGCGAGTGCCTTGCGATGGTCGAGGTCGGTCGTCCTCGCGACGTATTGAGCACGTTTCTCGGCGTCTCTGTGAGGGTTCGCACTCATGCGCACGTCCCTCGCAGATTTGCACTCACTCGTGCGACTTTGCACGGCACTGTGCAAGTTGACACATAACCGTGCAACCTTGCGCAAGTTGACGCAAGACGACTAACACGGTCGTTATCGGTACAATCTGACGTTATACGACTGGTATTCGACTGACTGACGTTCTCAGTAAGATACTTGTCGTCAGCGAGAGAAAGAGCACTTGAACCAACAGCCCGACCAAAGGTGGGTTCATTCTGAAGGGACGTGGGGTGTCCCTTCAGGGGCGTCCTTCTCCCAAAGGATGCTTTCAAGTTTTGAGTTACTTCTTTGCCTATCTGGTATCATTCCCGCATGATACTTAATCGTTGTCCGGCGTTGCTGATCAGG
>NC_017458.1 GCF_000237865.1 Haloquadratum walsbyi C23 | reverse complement strand
TTTCGACAGGTATCGAATTGGTCAGTCAGTATTTACGTTGTTTGTCGTATCGTTGAATACATATGTATACAGTGAGAGGTAAGAGATATGGTAAGACAACAGTATCAGACACGACTCGATGCCGACGACGCGAGGCGAGTCGAGGAATATCAGGACGAGCATAATATCTCTGAGGCGGAAGCAATGCGTCGGTTAGTTCGACGAGGGCTCGATCATACTGACGACGACGAGGCAAGCGTCGAGAACATACAGGATGACCTCGATGAGATACTCTCACGGTTAGATAACGACGCCTCTGAGGAGACTGACACGAAGCCAGATATACTCAAAGACGAGCCACTGAGGGGACAGTACAACGACATTAACCGAGCGGACAGAACAGTGCAGATAGCCGGTGGTGCCGTGATCACATTCTTACTCATATCGCTACTCATCATAAATCTGGTATAACCGTGCATACAAATGAATACACAAAAGATATGCAGACATGTCGGGCACGAAAGACGACGCCGACAGTACAAGCCTCTCACTAACGGACGACGACAACGTAGTGCAGAAAAAGCGGATTAAAGAGATACTCAATCTGAGACATGGGTACATCACTGCACGACATGAAATTCGGTCCTCGGTACGCACGGGCAACTTGAGTAATGCCGACGGTGCCGAGTTACTCAAGTCTCGCCTCGACTCGTTTTTGCTGGACATTCGACCGATCATACTGCGATCTGAGCATGCGAGTCTGTGGACAACGGACCATATCGGCACGATTGAATTACAGCAACGACGGACAACAATGGGCGGTCGTGGTGGTCCTGAGGTCATGGTACAAGGCGACGAGATTGATATTAACGGGCTTGGGCAACTGTTGAAGATTAACGCGACATTCGACCGCAAGTGGCGACGTGTCCAGAAAAACCACGGACGGTTTAGCGACCGTGTTGGAGAGGTCGTTGATCAGGATGGATTACAGCATCCGACAGCGGTGATTGATTCTCGGATATTTGACGAGGCGTTCACAAAAGCAAATGACGTACTCGCCGATCTCGGTCTCGACGTTGGATTGAATGAGAATGATGACGAGGCGGTAGACTTCGATTATTCCGACCTGATCTAATCATGCACATCTCAGAGACGGACTTTTGGAACGACCTTATGCATGGCATTCATGGACCGAGGCAAGGTGGTGCCCGACTGATCATTGACGCCGAGGATGCGAGCACAGGCGTCGGTAAGACGACCTTAGCGTGTGCAATAGCACAGATGTGTGCACGAGCGTTCGATTACGACTTACACCCTGACGACTTCACACTCTCAGGAGAGCAATATCTTGAACGCTGGCGAGAGCACCCTGACGCATATCAACCGAGTGTAATTGTCCTCGACGAACTCGCCGGTGCCGGTGCTGGAGATTCACGACGGTCGATGAGTAATAAGAACGTGAATCTCGGTCGGTCGTGGCAACTCATGCGCAAGAAACGGATTGTAACAATCACGACCTTGCCGCATTGGTCAGATGCAGATGTTCGGATGCGACGGTTTGCAGATTATCGACTGTGGGCACTCAAGAGACCCATAGGATACTTTCGACCGTATAAAGTGACGAGCACATTCGACCGAGGCGACGTGCGCACTGAGAGTTACGACGACATACCGAGAAATAGAATACCATTTCCAAATCTCGACAGACACGACGACCCATATTTTGAGGCGGTAACTGAGAAAAAGGATGATTTACTCGACAGTGAGCACTTCGACGCCGACGAACTGCAAGAGGACGAGCCCGACCCTGAGGAAGTTGAGAGAGACCAGAAAAAGGCAGATGCCCAGCGAGCACGAGACCTCGGTCTCTCGACGCGAGAGGTATCTGAGGTCGTGGATATGTCGCAGTCATGGGTCAGTAAGTACACAGATGCGACAAACCCGACCGAACAACCTGCCGACGACTGACCACCGACCACTTGAACAGTATAATACATACGCGCTATTCAGAAAAAATAACAGACAAATGACAGACTTCGACCACACAGACATTGAGAAACAATTGATCAAAGACTTCGGAGGGACGCCGAGTGAGTCGTTCGGACCTGACGGCATGATCGGCGACGAGCCCACCGAGGTCCGACTCGCAAAGAAAGAAGATAGGTTTCGATTGAACAAAGACACGCACGAGACGTTAGTCGAGAACGACGGCACATACATCTTCGACGATCTCCAAGATAATCAACCGCCCAAGCAAGTCGAGGCTGATCAGGTCGCCGACGAGCTCGGCGAGGACTGGCACAGCGACCGTGGGTATATGCATCAATTCGTCAGCGTGGACTCATTTTTCTGAGGATTTATTTTTGTGTTTTGTGAGCACGGCGCCACAGACACGCGCACGTTGAGACAGAGTTAATCTATCCTGAATATACCGACCCTGAATCACACTGATTAACGCTGGATTTGAGTTACCGACATAGAGAGAGGCATATCTCTCGTCGAGAGTCTCCTCATAATCTCACATTGAATCTAACAAACCGTGAGGGTCTGAGAAATTTGGATCTATTCTCAGATACACTATTTAAATTAGAAAATCCACCACTCGCAAATCAGGGATTCCCGAGTGACCCTACTTTTATCAATGAGAATATAAACGAGTTTAATTAATCAGCAATATATTCCGATAGCGTACAGGTCTGAACGGTATCAGCAAGTGTTGCAGGAATAGATTTAACAATGATAATATCAAGAGCTTGAATTTATCAGAGGATATTGTAGTTGCACAACTAATCTGTCTAATCTGTGAGTGTGCAGTCTCGTTCTCAATTGGAGCTCCGAACGAGACAACATCACGAGTGATATTGTGTGTAGAAATTTTTGCGCGAGCAAAACTACGGTATGTGTTTTGATGTTGTGCCCTTAGGCACACCCCTAACAGCGAGTCCGGTGAGTCGCACCAAATTCCAAACCAGCACTGACGCCGATCTCGACGCGCACCACACCGATCACGACGAAAGGGGACCCTCGAAGGCGGTCAGATGTCGCGTGAGGGTCGAAAAAGAGGGTCGTCGAGAGTGTTGCCACTCACGAGGACGGCATCACTTGAGGAGAGTAAACGCTCGTTGAGAGTGAGACCGGACGGTAGGAGAGGACGGCAAGTAATTGAGGTCTTTGCCGTCGTCCTCGTGTTCCCATTTGACTTTTGCAGATTTGAAGGTGATAGCGTCTCGTTTCATCTTGCACCAGCGGTCGAAGCCACTACGCAAGATATTACGCACTTCTTTGATACTATCGACGCGACCGAGGTCGATGATCATGCCGTCGCCGTTGTCGTTGTAGTTGACGCCGTATCGTTCACACCATGCAACAAAGGCACTCGTGGCATTATCGAGACCTCGTTTACTGGCGTGGACGGCATCAGCGGCAGTTTTAGCGGCGTTATCGACGGCTTGTTGTGCCTGATCAAGTGCGTCGGCGACAAGTTCACTGGTATATGTGGACTTCAATGAGACCTCGCCGTAGGTGTGTGTCACGAGGTCGTTCATTCTCGCAAGGGAATTGTAAACAGTATCTTCGTGTCGTCCTGTGGACTCGGCAAGGTCCTGAGGACTCACGGCACCACCGTCGGAGACGAGCACATTGAGACATTCCTGATCAGTGGGTGCCATGCCGTCAGCAAGATGCTTGTAGACGACCGACTCTTGCTCGTGTCTGACTTCGGTAAGGTCGAGGTCGACAACGGATGCGGTCGTCGTGGCGTTCTCGACTGAGAAATATTCGTCCTCGACATAGACGTTCTCATTCGCCCTCAGGTCGAGACCGGCGTC
The DNA here is from genome assembly GCF_000237865.1 of Haloquadratum walsbyi C23. Lineage (NCBI taxonomy): Archaea > Methanobacteriati > Methanobacteriota > Halobacteria > Halobacteriales > Haloferacaceae > Haloquadratum > Haloquadratum walsbyi. The sequence continues at coordinate 2,250 of NC_017458.1, read as the reverse complement.
GGCGAGGATAGCATACAGCCATTCGGTGAGTTCTTCGTCGAGTTGGGCAAGATTCTCGTCGGTAAGATGCAGTGTGTCGTCAGTCCGGCTTGTCTGATAGGCGACTTCGACCTTTGGGTGAGCCAGAGCGTCAGAGTCAGGTCGAGAGTGCGCCTCGCGAGCGTAGTAGTGTTTGCACTCGACGGGCAAGGCATGATCAGGGAATACCTCACGGACTCTCTGAGGACCGAGTGTGGCGGTATGATAATAACCGGCTAACTGACGCCCTCGCTCGTTGGTGTCGTTTTGCACGAGTTTCCGATAGCCCTCACGGTCGTTCTCCAATACGTGCGCAAGTGAGACTAAGGGACCAGTGCGAGCATGGACGGGACCAGATACGTCCTCGTGGACACGCACGTATTTCGCGGCGTCCTGAACATTGCTGGTCTCGTGTCGATATGACTCGCGGAAGTGGTGAGCACTCACGCCGAGAGAGCTTGCGGCACACATGAGTAGGTCGCCATAATCACAAAAGTCAATATTAGACCCTGAGACGCGGACGTTCATGGCGTCGTGTTCGTTCACAAGAGTACGAGGGATTGATAACTCGTGTTGGTCTCCCTCGTCAGTCTCGACGCGCATACGACGCCAGCGGGGACGGATATGATAGTTCGCCTTTTTCTCTCCGAGCTCGTCCTGAGCCTCGACACGGATGCGAAACTCACGGATTTGGTCGTGCTCGATCTTCGTGCCGTTGGGCGTCGTGCCGTCACGAGGTGGCAAGATAGACGAGTCTTGATAGTACAGAGTAACGTCCCATGTTTCGCCGAGAGCCTCGGTCTCGGTCTCGTATGAGCCGTCGTGTTGCTTCACTACCGAGTCACAGGCAAGCCATGCGTCGAGTCCGTTATCATAATTGAAATTCGCGGTAAACTCGTGGTCTTGCGGCTTGATGAGTCGGCGTATCTCGTCGGCGTCCTCGGTCTCGGTCTCGACGGTCATTGCATTGCCTCCACGAGCACGTTATCGTCGTCCTCGTCCTCGTCGTCGCCGTTGTTCTTCTGATCAGGCACGCCGACCGGCACGGGTGTAAACAACGACCGGCACTCAAGACAGACGTGCGAGACGGTCTCGAAGTCTGTCATCTCAGTAATTTCAATCGCCGGACCACTGAGACTCGGATAGGCACGAAGGTCGAGACCTGAGTGTGCCTCGTTGACTGAGCAATCGGGATTAATGCACTCGAATGGGTCGAGGTCCTCACGACGAGGGAGAGTCTCGGCGACAAGAGGCGTCGTATCGAGAGGCGGGACATGCACGACCTCACGAATGGCATTGAGAGTCACGGGGTCAGTATCGAAGGTCCAACAGCCGCGACTCTCGGCGGTACTCACAAAAGTATAATCGGGGTTGTATGTGCAGTGGTGTGCGTCCCATTCGAGATTACTGAGACGGTCTCGTGTGTCCCCGTCGCCGTGATCATGTAGTGAGAGTGCGAGTTTTGCATCTCGATGAATCCGACCGTCTCGCACCCATGTTCGGAAGTATCGTTCAACAGTGTGCGGTCCTCGACTCTCTCCTTCAAGGACGACTTTACGACCGGCGTCGATGGTCTCCAGCGGTCCTTTCGTCGGTTGGTCCTCGACCGGCGTGAGGTCCTCTTTCTCGTCCACGCCGACAGAGACGACAGTCTCGGGACCGTATCGCTCGGCGATCTCATCGAGATAATTTGAGACGGTGCCTTTCGTGGAGCCGATTTGTTCGGCGACGGTACGTTCGTTACAGCCTTGCTCACAAAATGCGAGGGCGTGTGCCTTGCGATATTCTAACTCGGTCGTCGCCGTGAGGTACTGGGCACGTTTTTCGGCACGTCGAGACGGACTTTCTCGACTCATGCGCACGTCCCTCGCAGATTTGCACTCACTCGTGCAATCTTACACAGTACCGTGCAAGTTGACACAGTACGGTGCAACCTTGCGCAAGTTGACGCAAGACGACTAACACGGTCGTTATCTGTACAATCTGACGTTATACGGCTGGTATACGACTGATTTGCTTTTTCCGACGGATACTTACAATCAGCAAGAGAAAGAGCACTTGAACCAAGACCCGTCCCAAAGGTCGGTTCAGTCCAAGAGGAGCGGTGGTGCGCTCCTCTTGGGGCGTGCCCTTCCTCCTCGAAGGGCTGTTTCATATTACTGAGTTACTTCTTTGCCTGTCTGGTATGAGTCCAGCATGATACTTAATCGTTGTCCGGCGTTGCTGATCAGG
>NC_017457.1 GCF_000237865.1 Haloquadratum walsbyi C23 | reverse complement strand
TTCGGTTATATAATGTATAATTAAAGACGGCTTCAGAAAGCCTCGTCATTTAGATGTTTTCCCACATCTCCTCGACTTGCCCAATATCAGTAACTGCCACAACTCGATATCCCATCTTCTTCAGCCGTCTTCGTTTATGCTCGTCATCCTGTATGACGTAATCCTTCTGATGAGCAGGACCGTCGACGAATACAGCCACAGAGCGCCCAGTTCGTTTGTAAAAGAAGTCGGGCTTTGCTACTGGCTCACCGCCGTCGTAGACGGTTTTTTGAGCCTGGTCTGGAAATTCAAACTCTTGATCTCGAATAGTGTGAAGGACCTCACGCTCAAAACTGGATTCACAGGCTTTGAGAAGCTCATTAAATCTCTCTTCAGTCATCTCAGTCCTGTTTGTTTCGCTTAGTTCAGTCAGAGTCGCATTTTCGAGATTATCTAACCATGAGTCAACAAGTGTTCTATCGAGGAACTCATGCTCTGGCTGGTTGTAGAAAGACAAAAGACAATCATAGCACACACGCTCGCAACCATCATCATCAGTATCCTTGTGAACAACAGTCTGTGCTTCCCGAACTGCTTTTTTAAACCGTGCCTCATCCATTAGTGAGCGAAGCACGCCTGCTCCTCCCTCACTAGTTTCGTAGATCACAATACTGACCTGTCCATACTCTCCCATTGCTGGTTTGACAAAGGTGTCAATTTCCTCCTCATCCAGGTCAAACGCAACTAGAATACCCTGATAGATGGTTTCTTTAAGAGTCCGATAAAATTCATCAGCTTGCTCAGGTTCAAGCCCCTCGGGGAGTGGTGTGGTCAGCGTCACTGTGTCGTGTTGCCCTTCAGAGAACAGCTCGATTTCATGTTTGACTGCTTCTTCTGATGCATTAGCATAGCAATCCGGATCGTCCTCGTCAACGTGACTCTCGATCTGATCCCTGCTGTTCAGCCATTTGTTACACTCCATACAAAGTGCAAACCCGTCGAGATCATCTTCATCAGAATCTCGGAGCCCACTATTAATCAAAACGATATTCGCACTCGCTTCATATGTTACTCTAGCCTCGATCCCGTTACCCTCTAATTTAAATTGTCGAGGATCAGATCGTTCGTAATAGCTATTAATCTCGTATCCCCGCCGACGACGCTCCTCCTCATCGCTGGTGATATTCTCCTCTGGCTGAGCGTGTTGGTTCGGGAGCTCCATCGCATTCGGATTTGGATGAGTTCCATCGAACGAGGTTTCACACGAGGGGCATGCTGCGGACTCCTGAGCATCTTCTCCCATCAGGATGGTCTCGCACTCCGGGCAGACACGGAGATGTCGGGTAACTGGCTCTGAGTCTTTCGTCCGAGGACGGGCATACCGCACAGCAAACCGCTCTCCGGCGTAGTAAACGTGATTTCCAGGAGCGAATTCGCTGATAGCCCGTGTCTGATCTCGCTGAATATCGTCCTCTCGGGAAGTGAATGTTAGCGTCGTGCTCTGTCTTGGGAATCCGTAATTCGGCAGAAACCCTTGTGAGCGGAGGTACTGATAAGTATAGAAGCGTTTGTTCCCTGAACGCATATCCTCAAGCCGGTCTTCGATGGCGTTGCGCTCGATCCTATCTTGATATGACCCTCCTTCGGTGGCGAGGAGTTGATTCAATCGCCGCAATTCACGGCTCAAGCGGGTGTACTCACGACGCCACGGGTCGAAGGCTTCATCGAGATTCTCGACAAAGTCGTCCACTTGGCGCTCGATGAAGCCATCGGTGAACCACTCCCCGACGGTATCCTGTTCACGCTCACGGACAAACGCTTGTCTCACCGCCTGAATGATCTTCTGTCGGTTGTTCTTGACGGCATTCTCCAGGTCTACCCGATAATCGGGCATAATCTCGTAGTCGCTTCCTTCCTCGATGACCAGCATCTGTCGGGGCTTGCTCTGGAACTTGAGCTCAATCTGTTCGAGAACGAGGGCGTTGATATGCGACTCAATCAGATCCTGGTTGTTGAGTAGGAACGTAGGTGGGCTGATTTCTCCTGCGATGATCCGTTCTGGATGTTGGTAGAAGTACTGGTCGTGAGAACCACGCCCGAACCCACGACCACAGAATGTCGTGACCAGCGACGGCTGATTTTGCCGTCCAGCCCGCCCGGAACGCTGAGCGTAGTTACTCGGGTCTGGTGGGACGTTCCGCATATAGACATTCGAGAGATCACCAATGTCGATTCCGAGTTCCATCGTCGGCGTTGAGACAATAGTATTCACCTTTTCGCCCTCCCTGAAATCTGACTCTAACTGTTTCCGTCTTTCGTTCTCAACCTGACCGCTGTGTTCGCCGGCGATGATATCAACGGCGTCATCAAGCGACTCGGTATAGAGGTCATAGAAGTAGGACGACTCAAGATTTGTTTCCTCGGGTATAATCGAATCACAGCTGTAATTCAGACAGACATCAAGTTCATTCCGAGTCGTCGGTGTTCCACATTTTGGACAGACCCGTACGTCCTCGGGATTGGCATGCGTGACTCGAACAGCACTGTGATTCAACATATATACTTTCCCAGTGTACTTCAGCGACTCCTGCGTCAGCAGCTTGAGTATTTCGTCGTCGCTGATGAGCTCAACGACGCTGTTAATAATTGACTTCGCAGTATCGGTGTCGACGTCTAACGCACGGGATGTCCAACGGACGTGTCGAGAGCGAGGATGTGTAAGTCGGCGAACCCGGTGCCTTCCGTTAGTGCTTGCCGTATCACTGTACCCGACTGGGAAATTGAAGAACTCCTGCCCGTGGAAATGAACCTCTTCGTCGAGCTGGTTGATGACGTTTCGCTTGAAGTCGGCGAAGTTCGTGGTGCTATCGTGGTCTATTGCAATGCTCCGGCGGAAGATGTCCAAGAAGCCGTGAACATACTCCTCTCGCACCGTCGGATCTGCATTCGAAAGTACGGGGATCGAGTCCCAAACATCGTCTACATCCGCCAGCTTATCGAGGTTCTCGTACTCGACATTGACCAGTCCGACGTCTTTGAGACTCTGCTGGGTGCGTTGCTGTTCACGACCGAGTTCGAGAATGACGTTGAACAGCAGATAGTCGCTGTAGTTCTGACGATCCTCAGCCGACGGTCCGAACATCCCTGTATCTATGGCTGGCGGAAGGGCTTCCTTGTCATCAAGGAGGTCGAAGATATCGTTTCCGAGCGTCGTGAGACTTACATCGTCGCCCTCTACAAGGGTATGGTACAGCGAGCGTCGGAATCGAATCCGCTGGTAGAGGTTATTGAGGTGAGCCGCCTGCAATGCAGTATCCTGTCGGTTGTCAGAGAAGGCGATGGTCTTCTGCTGGTCATCGGGGAGGTTCCGCATCGTGTTTCCGATGAGAATGTCCGTCGCTGTCGAGCGGCCGACAGTCCCGAAGGTAAACAGCTTGTTGAACTCGTTCTTGACCCGGCGAGTGTAGTGGACGCCACAGTTCGGACAGAACAGGAACGGCTGGTTGACCCGCATCACCTCAAGCCCCTGCGCAGCGAAGCATCCACATTCGAGCTGCCCCTGTTCTACTCGTCCAGGAGTGAGTTGGTCGCAATCGGGGCAGTAAATAGCCGGTCGGGGTTCAGCCTCGATGTAGGTATCTCGAAGCTGCCCATTCTCATTTAGCCACTCATCGGGGAGTGGAGCCGTTTCTCGATCCCAATCGCCCCGCATTAGGTACGCCTCCTCTTCGTCCTCTTCCGTGTCTACGAAGGTACTCAACGCACCTTGTGTGACGGTGTTCTCTTGATCGACAACCGTGGTGTAGTACTCCTGACCGCATCCCCGACAGAACGAGAGCGGGTAGGCAGTCCGAGAACGGTCGTGTTCTTGTGCGCACGTGCGACACTCGATGTCGCCGGCGTCACTCAGGTGTGGTTCGTCGTCATCGAGGGACTCCTCGGTGAGACAGGAGACGAGACCACTTCCCTGACTGAAGAAGGTGTGGAGTTTCGGGATGAAGATCGGCTGTTCCTCGCCCTGTATCTCGGTCGTCCCAACCGTCCCCATTAGCAGGGCTGCCTGTAGTTCCTGCTCGATGTCGTACCGAGATGCATCGGGTCGGTACTGTTCCTGATAGCTACTGACGAGATCCTTCCCGTCATCGCTTTTGTCATCCTCACCGGCGAAGATCTGCTGGCTCTGGGAGCTAAGCTCTTCATCAAGGAACTTGATCGTTGGGTGATTCTCCAGCGCATTCCCGAGTGCTGACGCATCGGTTGTCTCAGCTGGCATCAGATCCCGGTCGAGGAGTTTCTCGGTGAGGTCTTGTGCGGCTTCGAGACTCCCGTCGAAGGTTGCGATGTCCTCTTCGGTGACTTCGATGTCGTCAGGAAGCGGTTCGTCGTCAGAGAGGGGTAATGGGTAATGGAACTCCCGAACGACGTTGTTGACGTCGACCTCCTCACCAAAGATCTTCCCAGTGAATTCGGCTATCTCGTCGTTGGCGTTGATCCCCTCATCGCTCTGAACCGTCGCAGAAGTACCGACGCAGACGAGTTCCTTTCCAGCGTCGGTGTGCTGCTTCAGCCGGCGGACCAGTGCGGCGACGTCGGCTCCCTGATGACCGGTGTAGGTGTGGATCTCGTCTAGTACCAGATGCTGTAAGGCTCCCTCGTGCATCTCTGGGAAGAGCTTCTTGTCTTCATGTCGGGTAAGGATGAGGTCAAGCATGACGTAGTTCGTCATCAGGATGTCCGGCGGGTCGTTCTGCATCTCTTCCCGAGAGACGATCTCGGAGTCAAACGCCTCTTCACGACCGAACTGCCGGAGGAACTCTGGTGCCTCGTCAGGGTTGTGCGGTGTGTCACCCGTGTAAAGTCCCAGCCGGAGACCTGTCCCGTCAAGTCGCTCTGCGAAGTCCTCGTACTGGGAGTTCGCCAAAGCGTTCATCGGGTAGATAATGACCGCTTTGATCCCGTCCTCGCCTCGCTCTTTAGCTTCGAGACAGTGACTGACGATCGGAATCCCAAAGGCGAAGCTCTTCCCCGATCCTGTCCCTGTGGAAACGATGGTATTGTTTCCTGCTTGGATAGACTGAATTGCCTCGGTCTGATGTTTGTACGGCTCAATGGGATCGCCGCCGACACCGGTGAATACATCCAGAATACTCTCGTGGAGCTTATTGTCCGTAACGAACTCTTCCAGGGTGTCGCCGTACTTGAAGCGTTGATTCAATTGAACAAACGGTTCTTTCCACAGTACCTTTCCCGTCTCGATGCGGTTCTCAATCCAAGCGTTGATCGTCTCATCGTCGACGTTTTGAAACGTCTCGACGTAGGATCGATAGGAGGATTGGACGTTATCGAGGGCGTCAAAGGGATTGAGACGAGATGACATATTCTGCTTATTAATGGGAAGCTGTAAACGTTTTTTCATAAGAGAACTGAGTATGATAGGTAGGACATGGAGCTCGTTAGTCCGGTTGGTAGGGGCGATATTAATTAGGAGTTAGATTTAGCTGTACTACATGGAGATCTAGACGCTCACGAGCAACAATATCAACCAGAATACCATCATACGTTCAAATTAGAATTCACTCCAGATAGTCCGACAGTGTTACTTTTCGGATCAGGAAAGTCCGACATCGCTGGAGCGAGCGGTGAACAAGAACTCTGGTTAACCCATGACGAGTTAATCAAGAGCATAAATAGTTTCATTACTATTGACAATGTTGCCGATTTTGAATTTGAATTCAGAAGTCTGGTGTACTTAGATAAGTTCGATAGGGACTGTATATCAATTGAATAATTATTTCGATGACCAGAAAGCCAGTTATGATCCGAAGGTTATGCCTTGTCTCTATTACTCTCCGAACCCTGATTCTGAACGTTTACTATATTTTCTTCGGAAAAATACTACATACTGGATTAAATGATTCAAATATAATCAAAACCGTATTTACAGAATTTTTCAACGAAATTGAGTCCCTATTCCAGGGGTGATTTTCCTACCTAATCCGGTATTCAGTCAGATTTGGATTTTTATCCAACCAGTCTGACTCATTTATTTTGACATATTCTGTTCACGAAAAAAAGACGAGCATAATAAATTAATTCAGACATGAACCTATTGTTCCGACTTTGATTCATACGTGATTCTGGGTGCTAAGTCATCAAATCTGCGTTTAATTTCATCACGGGTGCGATAGTAGCCATACTTTTGCTGATCACGTTGTTTGATCTGCTTAAAAGAGTCAAATAGAGGTTTGAATTCCTCCGAATGAATCCCATAGAGATGGCAAATTAACGCTTCTAATTCATACCTGACCTCTTCTCGCTTCTTCCCATCTGGCTCAGTAAATTGGTAAGGATCAGAGTCGTTATTTAGCTCAGATCCGATAGAAGAAAGATCAGATCCTGTGTATATTAGCTTTTCCGCACGTTCTAAGATTGCCTTCCGTATTGGGTTATTATCTAGTTGTATTTGATTGGCTTTCTCTGGTGTAGGTACTGGTAGTTGCTTTATTATGAACTGGCTCAGGTTAGTACCTCCAACTTTCTGACGGGCAACAAAGTCCAGAACATAAGAATTCAAGCATGAAGATAGAATTAGTCCATCCGGTGCGGAAACTCCCAAGACATGGTTGACGCTGTTGACAGTTGGTGTTGAAGGGGCAAGTGAAGCAATTACTGTTCGTTCATTTGTGGCGTTTGTAATAGCTCTCAGCAAGAGATGCCAATCTTCGTATTCTTGAGATTTGTATTCGTCTTCTTTTATCCAATAACGAGGGATAACTCGCTTATTTTCCACATCTTTTTTTTCCGGCGATAGCTTTCGTGGTTTTTCATCTGGAGCGTTTTCTATCCCCTCATAAGTGGCAAATCTGTGATCATGCTGATGAATATATTTTGCCTCATACACCGGCAAATACTTCAAATCATCTTTAACGAAAATATTCCCAGACAATTCAAAACCGTCTTGTTGAAGAGTAGAGGAGGTTTCAAAAAGTCCAGAGTCATTTGACATGTGGAACATCCTCTCTAACGAAATATCCCACTGATTTCCGGATCCATCCGCTTCTTTTTTTAATATATCTGTTCTTCTGTGGATATTGAGGGTAAGATTGGCATCTTCTCTGTTTTGGAATGTTGGGCAAGTCTTTGTGTTAGGATTAATCGTTTTGATGTCTCGTTTGGACAAATTGAACCGACGTTGTTCGTCTTGTAATTGATCAATTTCGGTCAAATAAAATGCAAGCTCAAACTTTTCTTGCGTCTCTTTTCGACCGCTCAGAGTCAGTAGACAAAAATTAAACCGGCCGTCTACATCTGGGAATAATTGACTTCGGTTTTCGAAGCCTAAGAGGGAGATAAGCCGACGCTTTTCTACGATATGCTGGAAGAATTCTTGAGTGTTTGAATCTGTTGCAATACCCTGTGGGACGATGATTCCACACCGTCCATAGTTGTTGATGTTCGATAAAGCGTGTTCAGTAAAAGTTGAGTATGTATTGACATGGCCAGTCCCTGTAAGTTCGTATCGCCCACTCTCTTTCAGGAACCGGACACGACTTTCCATACGGTTCACTGCAGACTGGTACTCAGAATAGAGCTCCGGATCCGTTTTTTCCAATTCTGAAATGAGTTCTCTCCTCTCGCTCTGAGTGCTTGCATCTGCGATATGAGGTGCCTGGACGGCAAAGAATTCTCTTTCTTCAAATTCTACGATCTCCCAGGGAGGGTTGCCGATGATACAATCAAATCCACCAGCTGCATATACCTCTGGAAATTCGAGCTTCCAATGGAAGAACGACTCCTTCTCTGCGAGTTGAGTTGCACGTTCACGCACAGCCTGTAACCCAGTTAGTTCAGAAAGAGAACTGTTGGATGGTGTCGGCGGATTTCGACGAATCTGTTCGATTATATTCGGCGTTGGATATTCTTCTGCAGAACCATCGAGCGGCCAATAAAATGCTGCCGTCCATACGTCATGGGCAAGTTTCTCCCGCTGGAAATTTTCACTCTCACGGAGATCATTGTAGATTTTTTGTTTCTTATTTATATTCTTGACCTCAGATTCCTCTAATTGATCCAACTGTTCTGCAAGACTTACATAATCTTCCTGACGGTCATCCCACTGAGTATCAAGCCGAATCTGTTGGTTATTATCATTCAGTTCGCTATTTTCTTGACGGACACGTTTCCTTATTTCATTGCCAATGTGCCAGTCACGACCCTTCGATGTCTCATAGGCATCAGCAGGAACGCCTCGATTAATTAGATCTCTATTTGTCCCAACAAGCGAATTTCCTTGTTTGATACGGTGATCAAGAAAGTTTAGCGGCTTGTCTTCTACAGCAGAGTTTATCCAGAGACTGACCTTTGCCAATTCGACGGCCATTGGATTGAGGTCGACTGCATAGATACAGTGCTGGAGGACATCTCTGCGTGCCTCACGAATCTTGTCTCCAGGCGGATAGTCACTGTCAGATCGAATGCGAGCGAGTCGCTGTGCTAAGAAATTGTTGGCGGCGATCAGGAACGCACCACTTCCGCTTGCTGGATCGCAGACAGAGATGTCGAGGAGGGCTTCTTCCTGTTCCGGAGTCGTGACAGCGTTTTCCATACGATCTTCAACGACGGGTTCCAGCGAGCTCTGAATAAGTTCTTGAACTAATCCCGGATCAGTATAGTAGCTCCCGGTCTCTTTTCGCTCGGTCCCCCGGTCGTCGAGATAGAACTTACCACGAGTAATCGTTCTGTCTTCCAATTCAATTACTTCAGATGCAAGCCTCGGTGTAAACTCGAGCAGACTCTCGTAGACAGACCCAATCTCCTCAACACCGAGGTCGGCGTACGAGATTCGTTGGCGAGTGCCCTCGTGCTCAATGAGGGTGAGATCCTCAATTGCATCCAAGAGATCATCGTTGAAACACTCGGCTTCGGACACCCATTCAAACCGGTTCGAGTCGAAGAGCATTCCATTGTAACAAGGGACGCCGAGTTCGTCGTCACCCTTCTCGACGAGACGGAACGTGGACTGTAAGCCGTGCCAAAGATCAGTATTTCGGTCACTCCCGCTTCGACGGTTTTCGGCTTTTCTACGGAGGTTCGTGATGCTATACTCGTTGGTGTACAGGCTATCACGTGACGCCATCATCCCCCGCTGCTCTGCATACATCAGGAAAAGCAGGCGATATACCAAGAGAAGGACCTCCTGATAGTACTCTTTGGCTTCCTCTTCTCCACCTTCTTTGAGGAACTCCCGAATCTCCTGGTTGAGTAGCCCGGTCCCCAGCGTCTCGATGGCGCTTACGACGTTGGATTGGAGATCTTGACCAACCTTGACCCCAGTAGACAGAGCGACCTGGTAGAGCTGCTCCAGAGGAGTCTCAATATCATCCTCCTCTTCATCGGCTACGATCGGATCGATGAACCGTGTAGCGTGGCAGAGCCGGTAGAGTCCCCGGAAGTCCCCGTAATTCCGGGTCGTAAATATATTCTCCAGATCGAACTCCACGTATCCACGGGTGTACGTGTGATAGAAATCCCGAAGAACTCGGAGCGTCAGCCCGTTTGTTACGACAGCCCAGTCATGTTCGTCGCTGGCATTTAGGAACTCCTGGAGCGTGTCATGTGGACTTTTTCTTCCACGAGGAGCATTTTCGGGTTTTTGATCCAGCTTCTGTTCCGGCTTAACGGTATGAATGATTGGAGCCGTCCGCCCCTCCAGTTCACCATAGTTTTCGATCTCGCCGTCCGGCCATCCCTTATGAGAGAGGTTCGCCTCGATGCCGCCCGCTTCGAGATTCTCACGCTGGAAGACCGGCTCGAAGCCAAGGTTTCGGAATAGCTTGAGAATCCACTTGTTGCGAGCGTCCGAGACGTCCATATGGAATAGTGTCTCGTCCATAGTCAGCTCGTCCCATCGCTCCCGAAGCGTGTTCCACGTATTCCCGATCTCTGCTTCGATGTCCGCCTCTTCGGGCGGCTCCGTGTTCGGTAACGCAAAGGTCTCCGGTCGGACGGCAGACTCTCCGCACTGACGTTGACGGACTTTGCCAACCAGTTCCTCGGTGAGGAGACCGCCGCTCGTATTAATGAATGTCGTTGATCCGGTTCGTGGCGTATCGGAACTCGATTCGATTTCAGCGTCGGTAGAGGGTGTATCGATACTCATCGTTAGTTGCTCCCATAATAGATGGTGACAGTCAGCAGATCTTTGCTCGCAATCTCGACGTCATCAATCCCGGACAGCCAGCTTCCACTTCCGGATTTCTCAAGCTCCGCTCGCATCTCGGTCCGCTGTTCGACAATCTTGTCCCGCCGCTGTTCTGCTCGCCGTTGTAGCGTCTGTTCGAACGCTCCGTGTCCGAGTGCCGCTCTGAGTTCGTCTTCCTTCTCCATCGATGTGCGCTGAACCGGTTTGGCTTCACTCTCCTCTAAAGCCTCAACGGTATCTTGCTCAAGTGGCTTGTCCCCGTAGATTGGCAACCCGACCTGTACCAACTCCTCCATAATCGTCGGATCGGGCTGGGTGTCTGCCACGTATCGAACCAGTGCTGTATACACTGCTGTCGGCTCCCTCACCTCATCGGTTCCCCGTATTGCTGTCCGCCCGTAGCGGTTCTCATCGGTCAACGCTGTCTCTTTGACGGCTTCGATGAGCCGTTGTACGAGCGGATGGGCGATGTCAAGCATCTCCGCATCCGATGACTGGGACGCCTCGTTGGGATCGAACGTCACGTCCTCGTACTCACGTTTGATGTCCGGTGATTGAAGTCGATCAGCAGTAACCTCGATGTTGAGGTGCCCTTGGACGTTCATCTCGTACGAGCAATTGAACAGGTTCAGACCACTCTTGACGAACTGCTCTAACGTGCCCTGCCCGCCGATTCGCTGGTGGGTCTCTTCTTGACGCTTTTGAACCTCCTGTAGGCCGACTTCAGTATGCCCGTAGAACGATTCGGATTTAATTCGGTCAAGTGTCTGGTCGTCAAAGACACTCGCACTCTCACGCTCCGCTGGTGCGGAGCCGCCGAACTCTTCTAGTGTTGCCTGTGGAACGCCAGCGTCGATTCCCTCGTCTTTGAGCAGTTCGAGGATCCCTTCGTCGTCGCCGAAGTACGGTGGTGAGAACCCGTACTCCTGCCTGATGTTGTTCGCTTTCTGGACGAGTTTTTCGAGAATAGCCACGTCCATCTGATCCTCGACGACCATCGTCCGGATGACGACCTCGTCGTTCTCCTGCCCATATCGGTCGATTCGACCGTTCCGCTGTTCCAATCTGTTCGGGTTCCACGGCAGCTCGTAGTGAATAATTTGGTTTGCGGCGTGTTGGAGGTTCATCCCTTCGCTGATGACGTCAGTGGCGATGAGAACGCCCCGTGTAGATTCTTCAAACTCTTTGAACCGCTCCTTCCGTTGTGCCTCATTTAGAGACCCGTGGAGAGTGAAGACTTCGGTCTCATCACCCTGCGAATCCTTGATCTGCTCTTCGAGATACTCCAGCGTATCCACGTACTTTGTAAATATGATGACACGAGGGTATTGGAACCGCTGGGGTAGAGTTTCGTCGAGAAGCCGCTGTAACTTTGCATCACGGGTTTTGGTGACCCGCTCCGCCTTTTCTGCAACATCTTCGAGAACCTCCAGTTCCTGTTCGATAGCGGCTTTATCACCCGTGACGACCCGCTCGACCCGTTCTCCGACCTCCTCTTCACTGTACTCTTCACCAGGATCGTCGTCAAGTGCATTCGCCTGAGCCATCGACTCGGAGACTCCTGCTGTCTCTTCGATTACAGTCTGGGTATCCTCCTCGTCAAGTTCATCCAGCCGACCTTCGAGCTTTTCCTGACGGTTTTTTATCGATCGGCGGAGCGCTTCGGGGCTACTTAATGCTCGCTTCAGGAAGTGGATGACTGACCAACGAGCCAGCGTCTGGCTCTTGGAGCTTGACCGTTGTGCGGAGGACATCAACAGCTCTCCATACTCTCGGACGGCATCGTATGTCTCTTCCTCGTATGCTGTCGGCGTAACCCGTACTTCGTCTTGATCTCGCTTTGGGAAGGGACTTTGACCGTCGCTGTCAGAGAACCATCGCTTGACATCGTCCCGCCGTCGTTGGACAACATGCTTTCGGGCGATATCTCGGTGAACGGTAGGGTCATGTCGAGGACCAGATACTGCGTCGACGTCAAGCATCCGAATCAAGCTCGCAAACGAATCCGTGTAGCCGTTGTGGGGCGTAGCCGTCAGGAGGAGACAGTGTTCAGCGTGGTCGGTGATATCGGTCGCAAAGTCCCAGCGTTGCATATCGACGGTTTCGTTTGCCCCGGATTCATGCGGTTTCGCCGCTTGGTGTGCCTCATCAATAATGACGAGATCCCACTCTTGATCCAGAATCTCGTGTCGAACGCTATTTTGTTTGGCGTAGTCGATACTGACAATGAGTTTCGAAAAATGCTCCCACGGACTAGTTCCTGGTGGGATTTCCTTTTCCATCGCCTTTCGATGGCGGCGGCTGATAATATCCGCATCAATGTGGAAGAAGTAGGTAAACGCTTCACGCCACTGGTCTCGGAGATTCGCAGGCGTAATTATGAGAATACGATCCGCTTTGTTGCGGGCCATCAGTTCGCTGGTGATGAGGCCTGCTTCAATGGTTTTCCCTAGACCGACGTCGTCAGCCAGCAGCATTCGGACACGGGGCATATCCAAAGACATTACAACTGGAGTAAGCTGGTACTCGGTTGGGATAACCCGTGACCGTTGGAGGCTTACGAGTGGAGCTGTCCCGTGTAGCATCGAAAGCCGATATGACCGATTTAGTAGCCGCTGAAACTCAGGATTCCCGAGTTTCTCAGAATCTGGCGGATTCAGACTGCCCTCTCTGATATCCTCGACCGGAATATAAAACCGATGCTTGTCGGCAGTGCTCCCGTCTATGGGAGTCGCTGTGACAACGTCTCCATCAACGGAATCAACTCTCCATAGTCGGTTTCGATTCTTGACTACGGCACCTGGCTGGATACTTGGAGATGTTTGTGAACTCATTCGTTGGAGGCTATGATATCATTGTATGGAATCTGTAGATACTTGTGCCTTGCACAGGAGTCTCCTGATCCCACTTACTGACGGGCTACTCAGCCCAGGCTTCTGTAGTGATGAGATATATACATATTACAGCTCTGAGCGATTTTATTTCTAAAGTGAAGTAAAAACAGCACCGTATTAAATAGTCTAAATTACATTTTCCCCGAACTATACTGATGCGTATGCATGCTAATATTTCTTGCAATATGATGTGTATTACTATACTGAAATGTGTTCTGAGCGACTCTGAGACTGTGGGACATCTGTGACAAACACGATATTGTTCGATTGGTATTAGTTTCTCAGCGGGAAAATAGAAAATGCCGTTTTATTAGGGATATGAGTGTACGCTCCGATATGGCACAGACTGCGCTTGTAGGCATATCTATTTTTATTGCCGTGGTTAGTGGATTCAGCATCTTGATTGCACTCAGTCCCGATCCGACAGGAATTCTCCCTCTCGTTGGAACAGTTATTCTCAGTGCTGTATTGGGTCCAGTTTTGTATTACGGAATTCAACAGATGACTGCTCAACTTCACTGAGTGTCCGATTTACACGGTGGTATCAAGTTGCATACGGAGAAAATCACGTTACATCATGACTAGCTATAGACACATTTTGTCACGTGTGTCATTCGTATCTTATTCTGTCAAGTGTGTCAAGTGAGTGGTTCATTTATATACCACACACACACCGTTTCTCAGTGAGACTCTCGCTGAAACAGTGGGGTCAGATGTTAGTCGCTGTCAGTGGTGGTATTATCATCTCAATAACATATTGATATAATTATGTAAAATATATATGACAAAAACTTTATATAATAATAAATACAATAATAACCGTACTGAGTAAATTGAGCGAACAAACAACATGAGGCGTGTCGTGAACACGCCTCCTTCCCGCCAACCCCTACAACCACTGCCTCCCACACATGCACGGATACGGCTCCGATCACGGCGTCCCAACAGCCACCCACTCTCTCAAGACATACGTCCGTGAAAAACGGTGTGTGTGTGTTATATAAATCAACGACTCACTTGACACACTTGACTCACTTGACACAGTTCACACAGTGGTTATTTATAGGTAGGGTCAGAGACGGCTAGTATGGGACGGTTCACACAGACTGACGCCGTGTTCGATAACGAGGAGGTCCTTACTGATGGATATACGCCTGACACACTCATTGCTCGAGAAGATGAGATGTCTACATACGTGGAAGTGCTTCAGAGCGTGGCTAATGGAGCCAGTCCCCGAAACATCTTCGTCTACGGTGATACCGGCGTTGGGAAAACACTCGCAACAGAAATGATACTTGATGAGTTGCTCGAGGACCAGGTTGAATTCGACAACGTCTCCGTCGAGGTTGTCTGGCAGAACTGTAAAGATGCAACGAGTTATCAAGTTGCGTGTCACCTCGTGAATCATTTTCGTGACCGAAATCAGGAGATTCACACGACAGGCTATCCCCGTTCCACAGTACATCGAAAACTGTGGGAACATATTGAGGATACCGACGCCACACATGTCCTGTTCGTGCTTGATGAAATTGATAGTTTCAGATCTGATGATGAACTGTTGTATCAAATCCCACGTGCACATACGAACGGGAACATTACCGAGACAAAAATCGGACTGATCGGCATTTCGAATAATTTCAAGTTCCGTGATGAACTGTCAGCCCGTGTCCAATCAACGCTGTGTGAACACGAGATCCACTTCAAGCCGTATGATGCTGATCAGTTACAGGAAATCCTCTCACAACGTGCTGATGAAGCGTTCTTGGACGGCGCACTGTCCGAAGAAGTAATCCCATTGACAGCTGCAAAAGTCGCACAGCGCACCGGAAGCGCTCGTGAAGCGATCAATATCCTCTCGAATGCGGGTTTCATCGCACGAGACAACAATGATTCGACGATTACAGACTCTCATGTCACAAAGGCATACCACCAAGTCCAGAGTGGCGTCGTTAAAGACGAACTCGAAGCGTTACCAACACAAAGTCACGTCGTGCTCTACACAGTACTGTCGCTGGCACGACAAGGACGAACACCAGTCAGACGAAAAGTGATCCACGACCAGTACAAGACAATCGCACAGCAGATCGGACGTGATACCGTATCGACACGGACATTACACCGGCGTCTGAATCAGCTATCGCTGAAGGGATTCATCAATCTGATGGAGGTGAATAAAGGATCGAACGGTGGGAGCTATTATAAATACGAATTCAATGCTGATGAGGATATCATCGCCGACGTGCTTGAATCCGAAAGTCGAGTGGGACAAATAATCGGTCAACACGCAGACTAACATTATCTGAGACTACGTTCTATCAGCATCTCGTACGACATGGATGGAGAGCGCTTTCCCACTAGCACCTGTCGAGTAACAAATAAAACTACAATCAGTAAATACTCTTCCACGTGACAAAGAGAGGTGACGGCTCAAGATTCTGAGAGGTTGGTATGTCACCATCTTGTCTATTATCGGATAAAATGAGAGACGAATTGTTACGTAAGGTCGTGCTGTCACACCAGAGCCAATCGATGAAATCACTGCCTCTCTTCCAGAAAGTCTGAGGTACTGATATTCATATCAACATCTGTTGCCAACATTGAGTATTAGTATCAAACCACGGTATTCCTTGTGAATGCATCAATAACCATCGAGAGATTATATATACACTCTAACGGACAATATTCCATAGAGGTCATCCGTTCACCACTGACCGTCACTATGGACACACGCACCGAGTAGAGAGAGATACGATTCAGTGACATACCCTTCTTCGCACTCGTCCATCTTTACTTGATACAATCGTACTGTACTCATTTTGTGCTCCGAACATCGGTTCTTCCAAGATCGGTGTAAGAGAGGTCAGCGTGGCAGAAATCGGCTTCAATGAGACAGGCGTCCGTGATATCAGCACTATTTACCTGAGCCCATGAGAGGCGTATCGGAGATTGGCTCTATCGAGTTTGGCATAGGAGAGATTGGCACGTGTAAGAGTGATATGCGTGAGGTCAGCGGCGGTGAGTTCGGCTTCTCTAAGGTTGGCGTCAGTGAGGTCAGCCTCGGTAAGATCTGCACTCGTGAGATTCACGCCGGAGAGTTCGGCACCTGAAAGGTCAACGTCTGAGAGGTCGGCACCATCGAAGCTGGCGTTTGAAAGGTCGGTCGCAGAGAGGTTAGCATCCACGAGACTGGTATCAGAGAGATCAGCACCGTAGAAATTAATATCCGTGAAGTCAGTGCTGACAAGATCAATGCCGGAGAGGTCGACATCGGGGAGGTTAGTGCTGGGTTGGATATCAGCTGGCGATAATTTGCCGTTTGGAGTTGAGGATTCTTTCTTGATCATGACAGTATTGATATGACTGTATCATCGGTTGTGGCTGTGGTATCAGACTCAATTCGAATCGTAGTGTGCTCCGTATGTGAGTCATTTATTATATGATTTTTCTACTCTCATAAGACATATGATATGTTGAATAAAACCTCTTAAAGACTATCGTGGTCTCACTGTTATTCAAACGTCAGTATGTGAAATTTTTTAATTATCCTGTTCTCCACACCTCCCGTCTGTCAAGCGTATGTTATCACGAAAAAGTAGTGAGCGAGGAGTGAAGAAAACAGCACGGAGTTTGTCCTCGACGATTAAATACGGACGGTGTACTGAATGCAAAAATCACAATTTCAAAAAACTAATTGATCTGAACCTTATGTAATAATTGAACGGGGTGAAAGCAGATTGTTACATAAGGTAAAAACAAAATTACATCCAGATAATCGGGTGGGCTTCAAAAACGACTGTCCAGACAGCCCGCAAACAAGACGATATGAGTGATTATTGTCTCGTTGATCAGGAGCACCTGTCCCCGGTGAATTAATATTGGTCACTCAGACGATACCTCACCTGATATACAGCTGTGAGAACACTGATTTCCGGACTATCTAATTAATATCGACGAGCACAACAAAGGCAGGGCAGAGCGTTATCAATCAGATAGAAGAATCAATACTGACTCGGATAACTCTGATCAAGAGGAATACTGATTAAATTTTGAGTATTTCATATTAGACGCCAAACTCGGTTAAGAACGCACAAATTTGACTTCAACAGATTCTTTAAGCCGATACGAACTTCCGACAGACTGTCTTGCAGCTCGTGAATAGTCTCGACTAATTGATTAATTATCTTCTCTACGCTACCTGACGACGGGGAGATTGAATCCTCTTCAATTCCAATCATGGTATCTTTTGAGGAAAGTGCGCTTACACTGTCCATCGCCGTTTGATAACAGCGAGTGTCAACACTACTTTTCAACATCATAATTGAAGTTATTCCTGCGTCTATGATAACAAATGAATTACTGACTGAGAGAGTCTCAACGGACGTTTTATTCGACGAATCCAACTCGACAATTGATGTCCTTCGTCGACACAGATATTCAGTCACTCGGACAGAGTCCGATTGTGCAGGGTCTCCTCTGGTTCGTGATCATTTTCGTATGCGGGTATCTGTTCACCGACAGAAGCCTCCTTTCAGCACTCTCACTGGCAGGCGTGAATGCAGTCTTGTATGGTGGGTTAGTGTACTTCTGGAATCCGTACTGAGTTAGTATAATAAAACAACGAACCAACACTGACCACAAGTTAAACAACCACAAACAGACAACCCACGACTCGTCACTATTGTGTCAGTAGGCTACTCAGGACATATGTACTCTGAACGGTTCAGGATGCAAAATCGAACGGCGTACAAGCTCCTCGCCATATTCGTAGCCCCGACTGTGGTTACTTTTCTATTCTCATTGAGATTAGGCATCTCCTTGCTACTCGTCTGTGTCCTATGCGTGATTATGCTGAAGTCTCTCACATTTCAAATTACCGTGGAAGATGATGGTGTGTACAAAGACATCGTTCAACTGCCGATCGGGATTGTGAGAACTAAGCTCGTTGATTATGCCGAGATCGAGTCTGTGGAGGAGAACCCTACTCAGAACTTGATGGAAGAGTATGTCAGCCCGATGTACCGATACGCTATCCCGCTTCTACTCACTTTGAGCGACTTATCGGATGATATCTTGGTTGATAAACATCGGTACGTTGGGGGAGACATAGAGGGGACGGTACACATAGAGAGAACCGATGGCACAGAAGTGAGACTCAGCTCTCGAAATGCAACAGAAATGGCTTCGGCAGTCAGGCAAGAGCAAGCCAAGCGTTCCGATACTGCCGTCAAATCCTGCGAATAGATTTGGTCTCAATTTTTGCACATGGTGCCGAGATTACCGTATCTGTGAGGTAACTCAACGGTTCAGTATTCAATATCGTTTCTAAACACAGGGTCAACGTGATGGGATATGACGAGATGTGACGGGGCAATCTCTGAAAATTGCATATTCAAACAACCGTCCGATGTGCGAAAACAGGCTTTGTATTTTCTCTACACACAATCCCCGGCAGTTGTGCTAAGACCGCCCTTCCAGCGGGTTACTCCATACTGTTCACATATCGCCAATCTGTCGAATCACCGTTAACATGGATCGTTAATCTATCTCGTGGAAATGATATAGTTGGCATTTCATCTGCCAATTTGAGCGATTCCACGAGCCTCTCTTCTTGCCCATGGACAGTATAACATGAATCTAAATGGCAGGTCGGCTCAGTTCCGCATCTTATCTTTTCTTTACCTCTGTCCCTTCATAATATACAGATGTAGAATTAAATTCCATCACATTATCACCCATAATAACATCTATTGGAACCGTAGTGTCCTCTCTTTCTGCCTCATAAACAATCTTAATTTGACCCTGAAATGACTCACCTACGGGGTCATCCCGGTCGACCCCATCTGGAAGATTATACGTTTCTAAAGTAAATGGTGCTCTGATCAGTGAGTCAGTGGCGGTTGTATATATACCATCATTTCCAGATGTGATAATATCGTCCTCATCCTCTGCGCTGAATGAGGTATCTGCATCAAAAGTGGGTACGTCGATATTAAGACCTGGTACGACTAACTCAATCTTGTCTTGGTCTGGTTCGAGAGGAACATCGCCATCATTTATAATCGTCATTTGCATGTGCACTTGCTCGTACTCGGGAGATTCTCCTGTAATTCCAAGCTGAGCTAAGGTTCCAATCTCCTCTACGGATGCTTCAAATGTAATCTCTACTTCTACTGTTTCAACAGCATCATCATTGCTGGTGAGAGCGGTGAGTGACCAAACACCTGCTCTGTCAGATACTATTTCAAATGTATACTCTGTGATAGTTTCTTGTATTTCAATTATTCTCTCCTCAGATGGTGTCTCAAGCTGAATCTGTGCTACCTCTCCCAAAGCACTTTGTGTGAGTTCCACAGTGAAGCCAGTTTCATTGATCCCGTAGTCAGCAAATAAAGAAACATCCTCAGGAGTGTCTGTCTCTGTTGGTGTCTCCTCCTCTGATGGCGTTTCTTCAGGGACATTTGTACTGGTGTCTTCAGAGTCACTATCACCACCAAAACATCCAGCAATAATTGTTGCAGTACACGTTGATGCTCCAATCTTCAGCAGGTTACGACGTGAAGGCATATGACAATCACATAATATAAATTGATTTATATAAACATATGCACTGAGTATCAGTCTCGTGGAAATGATATAGTTGGCATCTCATTGCCAATTACTCCGTGATACTTTCTTGAATGAGGCGAATGGAGCCACAGCAGAAATGAATCCTCTAGAAGACATCATAAAAGCTCGTCATCACACAATGACCGAGATCAAGCAGCACGATACTCGAGACAGCGTCACACTCGTTGTGATGGCTGAATTTTCCACCTGTTCAGCAAACTCGTTTCATTCAGTCAAAACACTACTGAATAAAAGAGGTTCTTCCTTCACTTGCTAGTATAGACAAAGGCTGACATGTTGATTGTGTAATACTATTCCTTGCCAGTGAGTGCGACTATGACTATATGATTGCTGGAGTCACACCGAGATCCTTGGTGCCCGTCACAACACTCGTGATATCTTCGACAACTGATTCAGAGAACACTACCACGTCCTTGCCTCCACGTGTCTCCTTCGTGTCAATCTCACAGTCTCCAAATCGTTTCAAGAAGTCTGCGACTCGTTGGACTGTCTGCCTGTGAATTCTCTTATCCTCCAGCCCTGAGAGAATGTCTCGGATCCGAGTTGACGTGATTGCGATACCTGCTGGCACAGACTTGCCATACTCATCAATCCGACGAGCGATTGACCTCGCCCGTTTCTGATTAGAAGTAAGATTCTCAGTAGCAACGTCGTCTGGAAGAGCAACGACTTGTTCGAGAGCCGTTGATTGCGTGTTCGTGTCCTCACCCTCGGAGTCAGAGGTGGAAGACTGGTCCTTAGACGTCTCTGAGTCGTCTGTTTTGTCCTCGAGTTCTGATATCCGTTCTTCTTGTTCAGAGATCTGTTTTTTATCGATTGCATCTGACTTGGCACGAGTTGCTAACTGATCACGAATATCAGATATTTCAGATTCAAGACTGTCTATGGTTTGATGTTGCTCATGAATCTTAGAAATCAATTGTTTAATAACGTCGGTGGTACAACTTGACGATGGAGATATTGAATCTCCGTCAATGTTTACTGACATTTTCATGTAGTTAGGGCAGTGCTTGCAACACTGTCCCTTTCGCCGTTGATACAACGAGTGTACACTATATCTGTCAACGTGGAAATAAAATGAGGGGTCGATGTCTGACGCCTCAGAAATTTAGAGCTTGTTTGATAGGTCTATAACGAAATAAACTGCACCTAAGATGACTCCACCGAGAATCATCAAACGAGCAATACGACCATATCCAACGAGCATCCCGTTAGAAATCGCCACTGAAATACCTAATCCTATCAGTATCACCAGTATCCAACTTGGTAGATCACCAAGATTCACCGAGCCTGGCATAAAAATGACAACGATATGTAAATACTAACTGTTTCTGTGGGCGGAGTGAAACTGAATAGTCCTGCAAAAACTGACGCACTTCGGTTATTATTACGCTACCGAATAGTTGCGACAGGCGAGAGTGGGCGAAATTACTATTAACCTTGGTAATTTCTCACAAGGCATGTGAGTGATTCATCATATGACACCAACACTCAATAGATATAATGACAACAGTGGATATTATATCCAGGCACGCCTCTCTAATCTTGGACATGTTACATATCAAGTGACCTCTCAAACTGAAGAGTTCATTGCTGATCTCGGATACTCCGACAGCGAGGATCTTCCGTGGGGGCTAATTAATCCGCTGAAGACAGCAGGAGAAGTCTACACTCACGGAACTGGAGTCAAGCCACAGGACCAATCTGCCCCAGAACTCTCACCAGATTCTCTTCCAGAACTCTCTGAAACTGAGGCTGATTCACTAATGCAATATCTCGAAGATGCAACCGATGTAGAGCCTGATATTGTGAATCAGGTGGAGCAGAAAATAAATGCAGAACCTGACGAGCAAAATGGAATGGATGGGGATCATAATGATGGTGATTCTAAAAGTAACTACAAATCCGCTTCGGATGGCACAATATCTAAGAAAAGTAAAGAGTCATATTTTAGCTTAGACGACTATGAAGAAGACCCCAAATGGAGTTAACCCCGCCAGAAACGCAAATACAACACTAGCAGCGTTCTCTCAGCGATGTTATCTTATGTAACAAAGCCGGGGTTCAACAAGACAATATTTTACATAAGATCACTCGGTATGCCTTTTAAAACCGAATTTAGAGGAGGCGATGCTCTTGGCATCGACATTCCACTGATTATCCGAACTATTCAATTTTATTTCGTTATCGGTGTCGGGTTTGGACTTCTTGCCATCATCCTCCTATTACAATTTGCCGGAGGGGAGGGCATATCCGGTGGAATAATTACTGGCGTTATTTCGATTATAATCCTCTCATTTGCAGTGCTCAGTGGTCCACTAATTGCAGCCTTTGTTAGATATGCAACTGCAGGAAGGGGCTCTTACGGTATTGGACAACGGTGTATCAATAGTAGTACCGCTAATGCTATTGGGTTTGCAGTGTTTGGAATTGTCGTTAGTGTAATCCTTTTGATTGGATTCTCGCTTATAATCGACGGAAGTGGTGGTGCAAGCTCAGGCAGTCCCGATAGTGCCCCGATTGAACTGTGGAAATTTATTAAACTCACTACTCTGATGATTATCCCCAATTAAGTTATTGGAGGGGCAGTTACGTTTCTCATCGAAAAGTGACGCTTCACCATGCTGGATTCAAACCGCCGAGCAAGTGTACGATCAGATAATTAAAACGTAAATTTGAATATTACTTCTGTGAATCAAGAATTCGTTTCACATTCTCAGGAGCGTCATCGGCACTAATATTAGCCTCAGAAAACGGGACGCTCGTATAACCTTCCCGTGTTGTATCTGTATATAATATAACTTGAGCTTCCCAGTCGATAATGCGCATCAAATTCATTGTCGTTGACACATCGTATTTTTGCACGTCGATTAGCTCTGTGTCGTCACCAGTGAAATTATCCAATAATCCCATACGCTCCTGTTCTGACACAGAGACAAGAATATTTCTAGCGGTTGTAAGTATCAAATTGAAATTTAGTCGGGAGAATAAAAAACTACGAGTGCTGTCGCTTTCGCTGTCTGTCTGCAGTTGATTAGAACAGCAGATACCGATCTGAGAACATTGGCATCTTTACTGATACTATCTCGATAAAAAATATCATACGCTGGATACATAGCAAAGATCGTACGCACACAGTTACAGTGAGTTAGTTGTGTCAGGACAGTAGTCACTCAGTTGATAAATAATCGCATGACTGCGTTTATTATTTTATTTCCATAATAGACATATCAGATTGAACACCCCGTTTTCGAGATGTAAACCGGGATCGTGACAGTTAATAAGAATAAGAAAATCAGAGACGTCGCCTGTGCAGATGTGATTATCACTCATGGTGATTGTATAAGACCCACTACCCAGCGACCGATCCGATATAAAATATACAGTGGAATGACACCGATGGTTACAATAAGCAATTCAGGATCAAGAGGGATACCGACATCATCAAACATCGCCACGCCGAGTATGGCAAGCACCCTAATAATAGCGGCTGTGCCGTATTTGACAGGTAAGTCCATATTCATCACCATATTGTCAATGACAAAAAATTGATGTGGTTATCACTATTGAGAATTGAAGTTGTTCGAGGGCGAATACTGAAAACCCTCGGACCAGCCCCTTTTGTTGTAATTGGGAGCCTCAACAAGACAGGACTGAATGAGTATCTGCTGAGCGCTGATATATCTGTGTCGATTTCCCCCAGTTCGTCAGTCTCAATCATCCGAATCACGGTTCGTTTTTTAGCTCTCATACGCACCACGAGCATCACCTGTCCCAATACCAAGCATAATCTCCTCCTTGAAGCCTGCTAATCAGTCCAGCATCGCTTGCATTATTTCACAGAAGGAGCTTTGATTCAGATTCGATCCCTTTGGGTCAACTGTCTGGTTTGTGACTGTGGCATCACAATCTTGGCAACCGTCGAATAGATGTCTTGTTGGAACACGCTCGTTATGAAGACCACTGTTTCTGCGAGACCGACCGGCTGTGCCTTATGTAACATTAGAGTATATCAGAATCAGATTGTTACATAAGGTAGAATAAAATTTAATACATAATTCTTGTCTGTATTAGGATTTTTTCATCTACAAGAAGAGTCGACGATATTTATCATCATTTTAAGAATCACCGAAGTGATACCACCACCGTGGAAGCCCATTGGTAACTAGTCCTCCGCCCTGAACTGACATCACCTCAGGGCGAAATAAACAGGTTCTGCGAGTGAGCTACCGCCCACGTAGACGAAGTAAGAGCGTCAGTACGAGTAACTACAGACAAGGAGACCAATGACGAATGGAGGGTTACTGAGTCTTTGCCCACATTTCTTTGAATCACACGAGAGAAGATCACTTGTAAGAATGGACACAGCATCGATTCGGGACTACGTTGAGTCTGCTCAACCCATCATCGAGGATTCACCGCAGATGCAGGAAGCAACTACGAAAGCGTCTATACTAAACGATTTCATCGAACTTCTTGGCTGGGAGATCCCAGCTAACACCGAACTAGAGTACTCGGTGAAGGCATTCAGTAAAACATTCAAAGTCGATTATGCTCTTATACTCGGCGGACAACCCGTGGCATTTCTCGAAGCAAAGGGACTGGGTAAAACGCTCACCTCCAAGCATCGAGAGCAACTGAGTGCATATCTCCAGAGTGAGAATGTCAGATTGGGTATTCTCACCAACGGACAGGAGTATGAGTTCTACTACCGATATCTCGGTGACAGTGATTCACAATTCAAAGTCGAGGCGGTTGAACGGACGACACTTCGGAAACTTCCAGACAAGAAGGGTATCATTGAGGCGTATCAAGTTAGCACGATACACAATGAAGAATCAATAGCGATTATCGAACACATCAGGAAGTTACGAAAATCTCGGGATACGCTGACAGATGACAAAGAAGAATTAGCCACAGCGGTTGTGGATTTGCTCACTGACACCGTTTCTGACGCTATCGAATCGGAAGCACAAACGCAAGCGAAAGAGATGATTGACAGGCTCGTCAACGATATCGAGTCCGAGATTGATACGGACACTCCACGTCGATTGGATAATGAAGATTCATCAACTGACTCTGAGGACAGGATAACACAGCCATATTCTGGCGAAATCTCTCAGAGTGGTGATGTCGCTGAGACCTTTACAGATTCTGTCCAGAGCGACCTGATGGCGTCGATAGTGAACTACCTCATCCAAAATCACGACCTTATCTCTGCGATTGAGCCACTCCCATACATCCCTGCGAAGAATCGTGCTATCGTCAATGACGAACCAACATACAACGACAAGGAGATGAAGCAAGCACGTGAACTAGAACAGGAATACTATCTTGAAGTCAACTTAAGCTGGGATCAGAAACAACGTGAACTGGGGCGGATGGCAGAAGCCTGTGGTGTCGAAATCTCTATCAGAGAAAATGATGATATTTGAGCAGGGAAAACAGAGTGCGGATCGGCATCCAAGATAATCTGTGCTTGAGTAATCTTGTAGTTATTCTGGCAGAGTCAATATAATACTTAGCGTAGAGAACAGCACTGGTGAGACTCCAATCAGTCACAGAGTAGTCCGCTCGGAACTCGTGGCTTTTTACTCTCACCTGGGAAATACTCTATAGTGGCAGAGTTTGAGATTGCGAACGTCGTTGGGATGTTGACCTACCAGCAGGAGCTTGAGTTATCGGCGTTGGCTGAGACCTTTGAACAACGATCCGAAGTCAATTCTGTCACCTACGAACCATCTGAAAACCACTGGTTGCAAGCTCGCTTTGCCCCCGATGACACCTACGTGCCGTTTTACCGAAGTGGCAAATGCTCGATTGTGGGAGCGACATCACCAGCACATTTCGAGGAGGTGGTCAGGCGGGTGAATACGCTGATGCGTGAGTTACTGAACTTTGAATACGAACCTACTGCCGAAATCAAGAACATCGTCGCAACAGCAGAAGTTGATTCGACTCTGTCGTTAGAAGCAATTGCTATCGGACTCGGACTGGAGCAAGCCGAGTACGAACCCGAGCAATTTCCTGCTCTAATTTACCGTGGTCAAGATGCTGTCCTCCTGATTTTCGCCAGCGGGAAGGTTGTCTGCACTGGGCTTACTGACCTCAACCAGATCTCGTCGTCTATCAAGGATATAACGGCGGAAATAGAGCAACTTGCAGTTTCATAGGTCGGCTTGAGAAAAGATGAGTTGCGTACTGTTTTCCTCAAGCCATTCGGCGTGTTCCACGTAGTCAGGATCGTACTCTGCGACAAAATCCCAGAACGCTTGCGTGTGATTCGGCTCACGGAGATGTGCTAACTCGTGGACAAGGATGTAGTCGATAACGTTAGGCGAAGCCATCATCAACCGCCAGTTGAGTCCGAGTGTTCCTGACGTTGAACAACTCCCCCACCTTGTCCGCTGATTCCGAATCTCAATCTGCTTATACTCAACACCCATCTGAGAAGCATACTGGTCGGCACGATCAACGAAGTGTTTGCGTGCCCGACTTCGGTAGAAATTCCGTAGTGCTTGTTTGAGTGACGACTGTGCGACAGCGCTCTCTCGCAGATGAATCGTCCGGTCTGACACAGCGTGAGACTGCCGAGATTCAACCACCAACTTGTGTTCTTCTCCGAGGAACGGAAATCTCTCGCCAGCCTCAAACGTCCGCTCAGGGGCTTCCTCACGATACTTCTGATACACTCGCTGTTTCTCCAGCACCCACGATGCATTCTGTTTCAGTAGCTCTGTTGGCTGAAAATCAGCAGTCTCTGGGACGACTACCCTCACCCCGTGAATATCGACGTCAATCCGTGGCTCTGACGCCTCTGCACTCCGCCGTAGTTCGTACTCGACGCTCTCACCCAGCAATTCTAGCTCGTGTAATCGTACCTCACTCATAGTGGTCAACTGTCGCTTCGTGGTTCTGTATCAGATACTCTCGAACCGTGTCCACAAACTCATCATCGATCAGGTCTCCAAGATCATACTCCACCACAAGCACGTCCAGTAAGATGCGTTCAATCTCAGCAATCGTCTGCTGGTTCGTTTGCCACCCAGCAAACCCGTGATCAACACGGTCGTAGAACTGCTCAATAATCTCGTTAGCGACGGCTTCTGCCTGCTCGTCTGACTCAATTGCTTCTGGCGTTTCCTCGGTAAGGTGCGTGTAGATAGCAAACTCACTATCGGTCATTCCCTGCTCTTCAGCTTCTTCCTCAACCTCCAGAATCTCCTCTTCGACTGATTGTAACGCCTCAACTGCGTCAGGGTCGGCTATATCGCCACCTTGCCATCGCTCAACAACATCAGTCACCCGCTCGCTAAGTCGCTTATATCGAGGATTCTGGTTTTCTCGTGGGTTGAGATGCTCCTGGGTTGCGTGGGCGATTTGGGAGGCTTTCACAGACGGATTATCTATCTCATCCACTTCTTCTAAGACGTCCTCACCGAGTTTGTACGTTGGAAAGTCTCGTTTCACAGTGTCAATTGCGACGTTTTCACTGACTATCTCTCGGGTCTTCTCTCGCATATCTTCTTCAGGGTCATCTTCACCGCTAGTTGTCCGCCTGAACGCAACGTGAATCCGACTCAGCCACTTGTACCGCCTCTCGATGTCCTTCTCGACGAGTCGACTGTCAGGTGCGACCGCCTCATACAGATCTTGAAGCCGACGGAATCCCTGCTTGAACTCACGGCGAGTCGGGTGTGTCAGCACTTGCTCAACTGCGTCCGATGTGGCTTCCTGCGTGTCTGTTTTCGGAATCCCCTCGAAAATATCTATCACCGTTTCCAACTGGTCAACGAGGTCGTCAAACAGCTCATCTTTGTCACGAGCGGCGTACGACTGCGTCTCCGTATCGTAATCGAGAGCCTCGTCGATATTCTCAAAGACGCCTTGGAAATCGACAATCTCACCATTTTCCTTCCCACTTGCAGGGCGGTTCGTTCGAGCGATTGCCTGCATCAGATTATGATTCTTCAGGTTACGGTCAAGATAGATCGTCTTCAGAATCGGAGCGTCAAATCCCGTCAGAAGCATATTGTGGACAATCAATAGTTTTGGATTGTCCTCGTCTTTGAACTCGTTAACTATCGAATCACGTTCCTCAGAGTCCGTATGGAACTGCTGGATGAGGTCTGGGTCGTCCTTGTTCGAGGTGTATAGAACCTCGACCTCGTCTTTACCTCGCCGTTCTACGAGCCGTTCACCGTACATCGCTGCCGACCGACGGCTTGGGGTGACAACCATTCCCTTCCAGTTGTTCGGAGAAACAGACTCCTCATAATGCTGGTCGATTTCTTCAACCGCTTTCTGTACTCGTGGCTCAATCTCCGCCAACATCCTCGCAGTTACGTTGTCACGGATGAGTTCCCGCTTCTCATCCGAACTCAGTCCGCGGAACTGCCGTTCAAACTCTTCATCAAGCCCCGACTCATCAATCTGCCACTCCATCTCGTGGCGGAGCGTGAAGTACACAGGGAGAATCAGCTCGTCGTCAATCCCCTGTTTGACCGAATAGCGGTGGATATAATCTTCGCCCTCTGGTGAAAACTCACGGAAGGTGTTGCGGTCTTTGTGCTGTTCACCCTCACGGACAGGCGTACCAGTAAAGCCGAAGTGAGTGCAGCTTGGCAGTGCGGCATCCAATCGACTCCCAAGGTCAGCTTCCATAAATCGGTGAGCCTCATCGGACATCACGATGACTTCGTCGTTCCCCTGACTGTCTGGGTCAACATCTTGGAACTTCTGGATGGTCGTAAGAATGAGCTCGCTCTGACCCTGTTCGATAAGTTCCTGTAGATGGTCGATGCTCTCTGCTTCCGTCCACGCTCCCAGCGAGAGATTCGCCAGTTGGTCTCGCATTTGACTATTCAGCTTGTCCGTATCGACGATGATGAACACCTGCGGGTTACGAGCAACAGCCCGCTCTAGTAGATTCTCTGCCGCATACAGCATCGTGAATGACTTGCCCGATCCTTGGGTGTGCCAGATGAGCCCTCGGTCGTGTTCGTCTCGGTCAACCCGCTCCAGCATCCGATTGACAGCGTAGTACTGCATATGCCGTGGAATAATTTTGGCATTCCCACCTGCTCGTCGCTCGTAAAACACGAAGTTCTTGAGAATATCGAGAATCGTCTGCGGGTTACAGAGTGCCTGTATCGCCTGCTTTGCGTCGCCGTCATCTGTGTACTGCTCGGGAGCATCATTCCACGGCTCATAGAACTCCTTGGACGCTCCGACTGCCCCGTATCGGAACTCCATCGTATCGGCGGCGACGTTGAATAGCGTCGGGACGAACAGTCGAGGTACATCATCTTCGTACGCTTGGAGGTCGCTCACAGCGTTGTGCCAGTCGTTGTCCTGTGCGACACTCTTGAGTTCCATCGTCACCAGCGGAATCCCGTTGACAAGGAGGTTCACGTCGGGACGGATCGTCGTTTCACGGGAGACAGAGAACTGATTAACAGCGTGGAAGCGATTGTTCTCTGGGTTCTCGTAGTCAATCAGGTCAATATAGACCGTCCTGCTGGCACTCCCATTCTGCTTGACTGAGAATGTCTTTCCCTTGGTCAGTAACTCATAGAACGCTTCATTCCCGTCCATCAAGTTCTCAGCGTCAAGATCACGTCTGAGCGAGGAAACGAACTTCTCGACATTATCCTCTGTGAGGGAGTCATTGATCACGATGAGCTGTTCAGCCAGTAAATTCCAGTAAATAACCTCATTGCTTCGACGTTCGTACTCTACATCAAGGACATTCGCTCCTCGACTTCCATCTTGTCCGTGGACTTCCCATCCTAACCCGTCAAGCCACGAGAGATACGAGCGTTCAACGCCCTGCTCGGATGGGATACTAACCATATGTGATGACTTCTTCTGGAATTTCTATGTTAGTATTAGTTGTTCGGACTTTACCTGAGAGAAGGTCTTGCATTAGACCGCTCTTGAGACGCTGGAGACGGGAAAGATACGAATCGTCGTTTTGAATACGAGATGAAAACGAAGATAGTATATCCATTATTCTTTCTTGCTCAGTTACAGGCGGAATAGGGGCGGCAATTCTACGAATGTCTCCAGATTTGATTGTTTTCACCGTTGTTTGCTGAGAGAAAGCTTCTATTTGCCTTTGAACCAGACCACTCAGGAAAAGTTCCGTGAGATACCTATCTAAGACCTCATCATTTGAGCAAATACGAATTAGGTTCGGATTAATATTGCCCCCATCTAACCACTCTGGAACAGAGGCGGTCTTTCCTAACGTAGCGCCCCTTACAGCCATCACCGTATCACCGTGTTCAAGTTGTGTACGGGGATATTCTTCTGAGGTTGATTCAGAGATGTACTTTTCATCACCTCGTTCGATATAACCCTCCCCGTCTAACATACCAATTCTCACCTCTGGAACACCTTCATCTACGTAATCAATATTTTGATAGGTTGGATACCGATATATATTGTCAGTAATATTATCAATCGTCACAACATTCCAATGAGAAGGGATCTCAAATGAGATAGGACCAGAACGGGTGCTTACTAAATTGGCTTCGTCCTCAAAACCAGAACGCAATAACTGTTGAGTAAGTCCTTTACGAGCCGTTTGGAGCCCCTGGATAATTTCCTCGGTCTTCTGAATCGCTTGGTCGATGGTGTGGAGGACGGTTGCGATTTTCCTCTGTTCCACAAGAGGTGGGATGGAAATTCGATGCTTCTTCAGGTCACTGATTTTGACAGCAGGGTAGCCTGAACCTGCAACATATGCCTCCATCTGGGAAAAAAATCGGTTTGAGAGGATTTCTTGAAGAAGATAGCGGGAGTTAAAATGGGTTTCAGTTCGCAAGACACCAAAGCCAGAAGAACAGATTTTCCCAGCGTGTTCCTCACTGACAAACCCGTGGCTTTTCTGTTTTGGACGGACAGTCCCCACAAGTACATCACCCTGCTGAACTGTTCTTTGTGCCCGACTTGGAGCGTCCGTGATAGGAATTGTCTTACTGTTTTCTATTTCGCCATTAGATGCCTCTGAGAGCGAGATATACTCAAATGTCTCTGATGACCAGTCATCCTCAGAGAAACCATCAGGATTAATCCCAACTGCGTCTTTCAACCACTCTACGTCCCAGTCAACTGGGAGCTCACCTATTGGTGTCTCCTGTCGCTCTTGAGAGGCGGTAGCCTCTGTGAACTTATCCAGCGTAATGTCCTCACTCATAATTCAGAGCCTCCATATGCTGGGTCATCTTCGCTTCAATCTCGTCTCGTTCTGCCTGCAACTCGCGTAGTTCCGCCAGTTCCTCCTGTACGTCAATATCTTCCTCTGGTTTGGTCGTATCGACGTATAAATCGATATTCAGATTGTAGTCGTTTTCGCGGATCTCTTCCATCCTGACTGTCCGACTTACCCGCTCTACTACAGTCCATTCCCAACACTTCATAGTGAGATGATTGACCCAGCCTTTAGATATGACACTACCCATACTATGCGACCTCCTGTGGAATCTCTATATCAACGTCGGCTGTTCGGACGTCGCCTGAGAGGAGGTCTTGCATCAAACCGTGTTTGAGACGCTGGAGTTGAGACTTATACTTTTTTTCATAGACAATCCTGTCGTCGTATTTTTTCAAGACCTCACCCACTTTGCGTTGCTCCTCTATACTTGGAATCGGAATATCCAAAGCCGTTAGATGGGAGTTGGACAACCCTGGAATCGCAGAACCCTCTGCAAGGCTTTTCAAAAGTTTCTGCTTGGTCTCAACAAAGTAAAATAAGTAGAGTTCTTCCAGTTTACCATTCGGTCGTAGTGCTTTGAGTTGTCTGCTAATACAGGCACGTCGGTCTGCGAACGTAGATTTTCCACACCCAGAACCCTTGACAGTGACAAGTGTGTCTCCTTCTTTACAGAATTTTGTTGGCTCATCGGTATACTTGGTCATTGTAAACCCAAGTTCATCGAAGTCTTCAGGCCCAGTAAGATACGGCGTGAGAGAACTATCATCAGAGACTAACTCCGATTTCACGTGAGCACCAGAGACAAGTTCAGTATGGTTTTTTATTTTTTCTAACCGCCACGATTCTGGTAACTCGCCAACTCTTGTCTCCACAAAAAACCTGTGGTCATAGTATCCTTGCGTAAACAACTCTTGCTGTATACCTGTTTTTGCTCGTCGAGTTTGCTCTATGATCTCCTCAGTCTTCTGAATCGCTTGGTCAACGGTGCGGAGGACGGTAGCAATCTTCTGCTGTTCTGAAAGCGGTGGAATAAGCGTATTTAAATTATAAGCATCATTACGATTTAGACCAGGGATAGCTGAGGCGGCGTTTAGCCTCTCAAGCTTCATATTCTGTAACAAGTAATATACGAATCGTAGATTTTCGCTTGTTTCATTGTCACTTATATAATATGTTGTGTCTATCGCCCAGAACGGATTAATACTGAATTCTCCTTTGCCGATAGAACCCTTTCTCCCGATGATAATCCCTGCTGTATCAACATTTGCCTCTGTGTGGGTATCTACTTGTCCGTTAGACCCGTATACAGGGATCTCACCATCTTCTCGTGTATCCGCAGGCAGATTATCTCCATACTCAAATGACAGAACATCACCCAACCTTAGCAACTCCCAGTCTTCAATTGGTGATGCTTCCAGCGCTTGTAAATCATCAGTTTTCTGCTTGCTTTTTACAGCCGTATCCGACTTGTTTGAACCCTCTGAGCCTACACCAAACTCGTCCAGTGCGGCGTCGTCACTCATATTTCAGAGCCTCCATATGCTGAGTCATTTGAGATTCAATATCGTCTCGTTCTGCCTGTAAGTCCCGTAACTTCGCCAGCTCCTCCTCAACATCAATATCTTCCTCAGGTTCGGTCGTATCGACGTACAGGGCGATATTTAGATTATAATCGTTTTCTCGAATCTCATCCATTCCGACCGTTCGACTCACTCGCTCTTCGGTTGTCCAGCCTCGGAAGTTTTCGATGATATGGTCAAGCCCTTCATGTGTGAGCTGATTCTGATTGGAAAGTTCGTCGTAGAAGTCCTCATCTGCGGCGTGGATGAATTGTACTTCCCCCTCTCGTTCTTCTGGTTTGTCGGTGTTCAGCACAAGCACAGCAGATGGAATTGAGTTGTTCTGGAAAAGGTTCTCGGGAAGTCCAACAATTGCTTCCACCATATCGTTCTCCAGCATTGGCTTACGATACCGTTGCTCGTGCTTGCGGAAGAGAACGCCGTGCGGAATCACAATCGACGCTTTCCCACCCTCGCCATCCTGCTCAGGTGTCTTCAGTTGCTTTGCGATGTGCATAATGAAGGCGTAGTCACCACGATCTGCCCGTGGGAGTTTCTCGTGCCAGTCGAAACGGTCGTAGGGGTCATCTTGAAGCTCGTCTTTCGCCCAGTCTGCGGAGAATGGAAAGTTGGCGAGAACTCTATTGAAGCGGGCAACTGAGTCATCTGTCTCATCGGTAAACTGCGGGTAAGCGAGTGAGTCCTCTCGTTCAATCTCCCCGTTGAGTCCGTGAATGGAGAGGTTCATTTTAGCGATAGCGGCGATATCAGGGTTGATTTCCTGCCCCGTCAGTTCGAATTTCTGTGGGTCGCCGTTCTGCTCTTCACGATAGTACCGAGCGGCTTCGATAAGCATTCCACCTGAGCCAACGGTGGGATCGTGGAATGTGTGCCCATCCTCAAATTCATCAACGAGTCGAACGCAGAGGTTGACAATCTGTGGTGGCGTGAAGAACTGCCCGCCAGACTTGCCCTCCTCCTCTGCGAAGTGGCGAACCAAGTCCATATACGCCTCACCGAGCATATCTGGTGGAACGCTATCCGTGTCTAAGTCGTACTTCGAGAGATGTTCTACGAGGCGTCCAAGACGGTCATCACCGAGAGCATCGGCGTCAATGTAATCGGCTCGGAAAACACCTCTCAATTCGGGGTTTGCCTCAACGAGTGCGTCGAAACTCTCGTTGAGTGCCTCATCCACGTTATCGCTGACCGCTCGAACGTCATCCCACATATATCCGTCTGGGATGACAGGAACATCATAGAGATTCTCACGGCGGGCAAACTCCTCACCGTACTCGGTGACATTCTTCTGATACTGCTTCGCAAACTCATCAGAGATAGCCTTATAGTAGACCAGCGGGAGGATATACTCCTTATAATCGGTGGAATCAACCGCATCACGGATGATATCAGCACATTTGAAGAGTTGTGAATCGAGTTCGTCCAAGGACACGGACATGTTTGAGACAATCATGTCCGCCCCTGAAGTAGTCTATGATGAATTAACAGTAACCGAACAGAAGAACCAGATCAACTGATGAGCCACCAATAGGTATCTTTGAGATTGCGAGTGCGATGGGATTAGGTCGCTGGAGTGAGGGTTAGATCTTCGTCTGTTGGTTGGTGATTTGGTTGAGAATGCCGAAACTCCAATTGATACTAACTTGACTAGGAGGGGATATATTGCGGGGACGATAGTCCTGTATTAATCCTGTCCGCATGGGCTCGTTCCAGATTCGAGGTGCGAAGACTGAAGCCGATCTCGAAGAATCCGAGTCTCAGTTACGAACGCTTCTTTCCGATGCTGGCGTTAAGATGCCTGAGTATGAGTTTCGTCACGTGACTTCTGTCTTCGTCGGCACGTTAGAGGTTGATGTAAATCTGGAAGCTTTGACAATTGCTCTGGGACTGGAGAAAACTGAATATGAACCAGAGCAGTTCCCAGCGATTGTGTATCGACCGCCAGAGTTTGCAGTAACTCTTTTTATTTTTTCAACCGACAAGGCAATCATTGGAGGCACGACAGAATGTGAGGAAGCAAAGTCTGCTCTCCAGCAGATTCAGGAGGAGATAGATAGACTTCGTGAAGTCTGACTACTTGAACCGACCAGCTCTCTGAAATTCTGTGAACAGTATTAGTGCTGTGGAGGCAATTCCAAAAACTGCTCATATGCGTTTTCTATATCGACGAGGGAAGTTGTACCTGTGATAGTCACCTTTCCTGTTCTAAATATCAGCACAGTACAGTTGTTCTTGCTATCATCGTAGACTACCCCTGGGGAAATTTCTCGGGTCGCACTCAGTATTTTCAAGCCCGAGTTCGATAGAAACTCGATCTAAGTCAAGCTCCATAGCTACATCTCAAGACGCAACAATATTACTTATTTCAACTTGAGCGTCTCCTATATCGTTCATTTCATCAGACTCAGACAGCGTTTGCAACATTTCCTGTCTTGTCCCCTCAAGCTCGTCTACACTTTCCGCACCGACAATTATGTATTTTCCAGATGTGTAAATTGTAACTAAGGGTGACTCTTCGTTGTCACCGAACAGATACATCCCGTGGCACATCTCGGGGTCGTACTTTGCTAGTGGTGGCTCAACATCCGTATATACTGAGAGGAGATC
Source organism: Haloquadratum walsbyi C23 (assembly GCF_000237865.1). Classification (NCBI taxonomy): domain Archaea; kingdom Methanobacteriati; phylum Methanobacteriota; class Halobacteria; order Halobacteriales; family Haloferacaceae; genus Haloquadratum; species Haloquadratum walsbyi. Next base: position 65,149 of record NC_017457.1, on the reverse strand, counting down.
TAACCGCTGGTCTATATCCCCCGACCCGACTATGTTCACTATCTCAAGCATCAGCGACTATGTACAAGATCTTTGAGTGTTGCTGTGAATAAGTGTCGCTACTCTATATCGGGAAACGACGTTGATTATCAGCGACCGACAATTCCGTAAGCTGTTGCCGACGCTTAAGATGCACATGGGCTTTTTACCGCCGTGTTCCGCCTGTTGTGTAGTCCCGTTACTATCACCAGTTGAGAGATGCGACATCAGCTCTGGTTGGCTACGCAGATTGGATACCCGTGCGCACAATCCGTGTGGATTCAGATGTCATCAGGCAGAGCATTAGCTACAGTAGCCACGATATGGGGTTTCTTGATCAGCTTTCGACCAACTAACGAACCAACCGCAGTCTAGTCGATATCGGCAAGAACTTTTGCCTGCCCAAGTTAGTGAATGTGGTCATGATACTGGCGTGGACGCCGACCTTGGACGATAGCCACAGGCATTGTGGATACGTCCCACTCGTGAAGGAGCCTCGTCTGATGTTTCGTCGTCCGCTCCTGCAGCTCTCCGATACTGCCATCAGGGCTGACGCAGGAGAATAGTCTCGTAGCATAGCGTGGTCTGCACCGTGCGTCTCTTGATCATAGAGATTCGCTACATCAAGTGGTGTTTCTTTTGTTATTATCTTAGATTGGATATATCCATCTTTAAATTATGGTGTGGTCACATCTATCAATTAGTCCCTTATGTAACATCAGAATAGATCGGAGCCAGACTGTTACATAAGGCAAAATAAAATTCAATACATCGTCTGAATGCAGTCGATAGTAATCTTATCGAGTAAATTGCACTTACACTTGGTAGAAGACTAATGACACCCATCTATATTAACCAACTCAGTTGTGTCTGAGATATTGAATGCAATCATGAACCACTCAAGATAGTATCTCCAAGAAACTCTGAATTAATTATTGATGTATAAGATATAATATATAATTGTGTCTGTCGAAAACACAGTGAGCGAGGAAATTGAAACGACATTTTATTATGATAAAATCTGAATTGCCGTAGGTGCCAAATGTAAATATGGTTGAACTAGACCAACTGCCCACTACCGAGTCTGGGCACATAAGAAAACGACAAGCAATGAAGTGGATAGAGGGACTGGACGAACCAAGTGAGGGAGAGCTCAAAGATACCGTGATTCCGAAGCCATCTGGCTTTTCAGGTAGCAAGTATCCGACGGAGATCTCTACAGTTCGAATTACTGGCACTCCCGAATTTATTGAGGCAGTAGGAGCTTCCCTCAAACCATTGCTTGACTTTGAGGACAATTCGACTCGTGTTGAAATCAATCTTCAGCGTACTGAGGATAAAGATACTGGAGAATTAACCGATAATTACGCACTTTACTTATCTATCGCCGAGCGAGGATAGCCGAAGAAACTACCCACACACTATAGCAGATACAACCAGAGGAGAGCAAATTCGAGTGGGCACTTCGAATAAGGCTGGATCATATCATTAATATCACGGCGAATACGTCGCAATTGTGAGGGTACCGTTGAATGACTAATATTGAAATAAGAGCTTCGTGAGACTCACAAATATGTCAATCAAGAATGAGATCGGATCGTATTCTTGAGTGAAATGATAACTTGTTTATTAATGGTACTGTCACGAGTGACCCAAATACTGATGACTGAAAACAAGGCTTGGTCGGTCAGAAGATGTCTCTACACCGGAGTGACAGCAAACTGAATTACGTCACATACAACAGTTTACTCTACGTTAGATATTCTTGAGTAATCGATGGGCTTCGTTCTCAAGCGTATCGAGTTATCTGCGGCGTTGTATATTTTCTTATGAATCTTTTGATCCTCCTCATCCCTATATTCCATTTCATGCCACCAGATGTGCTTCTTAGCTGATTCTGAGGACATGCTCTCAATTCCAGCTGTCACTTCAAACAAAATATTGGGAAAGCACATATTACTAAGAGAAGGCATCCCTGGTGTAGGAGCGGTCGGTGATGGATACTCCGATGGAAAAACAACAACATCTGGAATAACCCGTCCGTCATCTGTCCGAGCTCCAGCAGGTGGATCACGGATAATCATAAACTGCGGATCTTCGGATTGATTCAACCCCCAGCGGACAGTTCTATTGATTACCTCGTTGAGTCGTGAGGCTGGTGATTTAGTATTTCTAGCATTTCGCTCACTCCATATGATCAATGAATCAGTGTTCGCTGGGACGAGTAGATGTCCGATACTCTGCCCTTCTCCTCCTTTCACGTCCATGGCAAACACTTGTCCAGAATTGGTGACTTCGCCTTTGAAGTCAATTCGTTCGCTCCCTCGCTGGTCAGTAAAACTAAGATAATCAGCTTCTCTAGCTGGGTTTAAAAATATATCACGGACAATATCTTCGTTATCGGCGCCGTGAGATTGACGGAAGGTACCACCAAGTGAAAAGATAGCGTCCTTTAGCTCTCGCTGATAGTCTCCGGCGTCAATATCGTATTTATTGAAGATATCGGGGTGATTGTTACCGAGTGATTTGATGACTGACTTGATCTCTTCAATATTTTCTTCACGCTCTTCGGTTCCTAAATCAGTAAATCCGAGATAATTCGTCCAAGGGTCGTCACGTTGCACATGATATACCGCAATCGAAGGAGCATAATCCATGAATCCACAAACACCTTTGCGTAGGATTTTGTCTATGTATTGAACAGAAAAATTTATTCGAATGAGTTAGGAAAACAAATTTATGATTTAAAATTCAGTCAGGTCCCTCTGCTGAACTGAGTCCAGCCGGTCAGAAATAGTGTCCTCAAATTCTTGATTTATTTCAAAGCCAATGCATGAACGATTATGTTCAAGCGCTGATAATGCTGTCGTGCCGCTTCCAAGGAATGGATCGAGGACAGTATCGTCGGGCTCTGTCGAAATATTAACCATTCTGTCGACGAGCGCTTGTGGATACGGTGCTTTATGTAAGGAATTCTGACCAATGGTTCCACGTTTTACCGGAAATCGCCAGAGATTCCCCAATGGACGCTCACCTGAGATTGCCGGGTCGTCTTTAGTGTCCTCGATATTACTTTTACAAAACTTATGATCGTAGTTCTTAGACAGATATACAATATATTCTTTCTTATTCACAATATTTCGATCTGTCATCCCTGCGATAGCAGTTGGCTTGTACCAAGTGACTAAATCCTGAGACACAAACCCGACTTCTTCTGCCTTCTGAATGATATGATATGGAAGCAACTGGAGATCACCTCGTTCCATGACTGTGTCCACAACAATCCACATTGTCCCATCTTCTCTAAGAACATCATAGCACTCCTTCCAGACAGTTTTCATGCGGTCATGATAGTGTTCATACGATTCATCAGTAGTCCCAATCTGGTCTTCATGCCCGTAATCCTTGAGATCCCAGTATGGTGGAGAGGTGATGACGGTTTGAACACTCTCAGGCTCAACGATACTCATGTCCTCGCTTGATTGCCAATAGACACTCAGTGCATCAATGGAATTGACAGTATTCATGATTTTCTCTCGGACTCAGATTGGAGGACATCGACATCAACTTCAATGAATTCCCGATTTTCGCACGTTATGATATCTGCTAGATTAGTGGCCCAAATGGTGTGGATTTTTTCTTTTTCCTGCGACCCAACCCGAATGCATCGGCGGATACTTTCATCAAATGGAATCGGTCTGGTTTCGTCAAGTTCTTGATTTGGGGTTTGTGATCGGTCTTCCTCAAGCCACACATTACCAGGATCCTTCCCGTCTGGGTTGTACCGACGGACTTCAGTATCATGGTATGCGCTAGTTCCTTTCTCTCTCTCACCTCCCCACTCATTTCCTTCATACACATGTGAGACACGAATTTCATCTTTGTGAAACTGATAATTACGTTTGTCTTTAACAAAAAAGAGAATTTCATTGTACGCAGAAATCATATCCGCAACATTATTATCATCAGAAATATTATGGACGGTAATAGTATTTTTCAAAATAAAACTCGCTTGATTTCTAATGTAATCAGCTGCAGCCATCGCAGCAGGCCACATTTTCCCGCCTCGATATTCATTTGAAACGATGATCCAAAGAGTTTCTGAAGAACCCATGCGGTTATAGAGAGGCTTCCAGAGGCTATTTGACTCAGTGAGTGCCTCCCTAAGCGTCTGATTACTGGAAACTGCTTCCCTGAGATCAACGATATACATTTGATTACTAGTCTTTTTGGACATAGAGTTACTTGTCTGTTCCACCATTGCGATTATAAATAGTATTTCATCTATGCATAGGTGTTTGCATATGTATATCTTATTACCTATCTATCCTAATCAAAGATTGAATGGGACTTACGCTGACAGACGCAAAACGCCAGATTCTCGAAAAGCTCCGTGAAGAGCCACGACACGGCTATGCGCTAGCAGATGAACTCGGGAAGCAAGGCCCTACGATATATGAGCATATGCAACAGCTGGAGGACGCTGGGTATATTAAAGGAAAACAAGAGGGGCGTCGGAAGGTCTATTCACTAACTGAACGGGGCGAATTGACTATCGAAGCACAAGAAGCAGGAGAGGAATAAGGCGGAATCGTATTCAATGTCTCTATCTAACTTGTGTTGCCTATTATAAGTTAAACATAATCATATTAGTCGTTTGTATTAATTGAGTTATTTGTGGACGTAAATTTATATGGATTGACATAGTTATGTATTGACATGGCTTGTATCACCAGCTCATTAGTGAGTCTCGGTGAATATGAGGTGGACCTGTGACCCCCTCGCAAACGTTAGAAGATGTCGTTATTTTAGGTAGAGCTGCTCCAGAAGAGATCAGTGGTGGAGATCTCACTACCTGTACTGGTGCGTGGTCAAAACACCGTGGCTTTATTCGACTTTACCCGTGTAAACCTAGGAAAAAATTGTTCAAAAGATGGGACATCGTTGAAGTTGAGGCAAAGCGAAACCCGAAAGATAACCGTGATGAAAGTTGGAAGTTGGGACGTAGAAACCAATCTTCCTGTGTTAAAAAGACGGGAGAATATCAACGTGAGAAGCGGGCTACACTTCTCACCCAACTTGAGGATGAATGCGTTGAGTCAATCAAACAAAGAGGTCGAAGTCTTGGAATCATACGACCCAAATCAATTAGTGGGCTGGAGCTGAAAGAATGGGAAGATGATAGTGACGGGTTGACCCAAGCGAAGCTGTTCGAGGAAATGGAAAGATGGCGTCCCGAAACAAGAGAAGAGTTTGATAGAGAAATCCGGATTCAGTTTACTTGTTCTAGCTGCCAAACTCAACAAGGATATCATAATAAAACCTTGTTAGAGTGGGGCGGATATCGTGCCATTGAAAAATATAATATTAGTTCTGCTGCTAAGCTGGAAAGTTTTTATCAATTTGATAGCAATAATTATAATCACTGGATTCTTGTCGGGAACCAGAATAATCAGCGAACATCGTTTATTTCTATTAATATTATATGGATGAAAGATAACATTCCAATATACGACCCATTATGGAGTGAGTATCCAAAGGTTAGTACAGAATTTGTACATCCTGCCGAACGGAACTGATTATGCCTCCAGATTTTGAGAAAGACTCAATATGATCTTAATTTCAGAGCTGCCCGAACTCTGAGTTAATTGATTTTTAGATACTTATCCATAGATAGCCCAGAAGATAATAAATATATATCAATGAATAATAAAACAGGCATCAGGACAGAACAAGATCTGTACATCTAGTACTTCAGAGCCATGGAGTAGACGTCATCAACGTCTGCATATGCCTAGCTATGTCTCACACTATGCATATCGTATCAACTGTATAATTATTAAGAAAGTGTTTTACTTCGTATCCTGTATAAAAGTAGTTATGAAAGTAGCTCTTAGCAAAATAGATTTGCCAGACTTCCAGATTCGAGAGGAAATTGATGATGACCATGTGGAGGATATAAGAGAGTCATTTGCCGAGGATGGTCAATGGAACCCTATCATCGCTCGCCCTGCGTCGGGACAAAAAGATGTTGAGTATGAGGTTATATCAGGAAGTCATCGACTTGAGGCTGCACGGCGTCTGAACTGGTCAGAGATTGAGGCTACCATCAAAGACCTCGGAGATGAAAGCGCTCGTGGTCTTGCTGTGAAAACGAACAAAATGCAGAAAGAGATGAAAGATGAAGAGATCGGAGAACTCTGCAAGGAACTTTACACCGACTACGATCTCTCTGAAGAGGAAATTGGTGATATAACTGGGTTGGCGCCACGGACAGTTCAGGATAAAATCACGCTGGTGATGGATTTAGCTGATTCGGTGTACAGACGTGTAAAGAGCGGGGACTTAGCGGCAAGAAAAGGGTTAGTCATCGCTCAGCTCCCTGAAGAAGATCAGGAGGAGTTTACCACCCGACTCATTGAGAACGGGTGGAGTCGTGACGAAGCTCGTGATCGTTTGGAGCGATTTAAGAATGATACCATTGCCACAGTGGGGTACAGCGGAAAAGAATTCACTGAGTTAGTTGACGAACTCCGGGAGAATGAAATAGACATTTTGGTCGATGTCCGTGCCTCCGGCGAATCAATGTACAAGCCAGAGTTCAACGTAGATGTACTAGAAAATCAGTTCTCAAACATAGATGGTATTGAGTATATTCATAAGCCCGACTTTGGTGTTCCACGAGTTATCGTTGAACCATATAAACAGCAAGCCATTGGACACGATTGTTTTGAAAATTGGTATATGTGGAGTATACATCAGGACGACAAATTTGAGCAGTTCGGTGAGTTTCTCGAAGAGTCTGGGAAGCCAGCACTGATGTGCATCGAAAAATTCCCAAAACCACAGGGAGATCAGGATCATTTTTGTCATCGCCATCACTTAGCAAACGAGCTATCTGAAGCTGGATACTTCCGTTACAGGGAAGATATCGGTCCAGTGAATGCAGAACTACCAACGTAATTTTGCTATGATGTTCTCATAATTTACAATTGGGGTATTCGTCACCCGTCGAAACATCTTTATTGAGTCTATCCGCATAAATATGGATCTTAATGTTAAATAATAAAATATGATAACTAACAATAATGACTATCATAACTACTAATTTGAGTATGTCCAACATTTCATATCATATATATGTGCTCTTCTAGTAGAATAACTGATAATGTCAGTCACGGTTCTCTCGTTGCCTGGATGGCACGATGATAAGTGATATTACTGTAATTCTAGAAGTTAATCCCATAAAATATTGTTTCAAGAAATTGGTCAACCTATGAGCCTGGTGAAGGACATATATGAAATTGTGTAAGTAGGATTATAGACCCCTTCTCTCTCTTCATTGCAGGTTAACACATGGTGAGAATATATCAAATTCGTTTACATACTGGAAGTGGAGTAAATTAACTGATGATTCAAATCTATATCATAACATGTATAATTACAATTATCTGAGAAAACAATTAATACATCTAAATAACAAATTCTAGATGAAACAAAGCACATCTTTACTATTCAGATGGGAGATTCTAAATAAAATATAAATATGTCCAATATATTCGTTTCAAAAAGCACTGACATAGAATCCATTATTTCTAATGTCAAGTTACGTGCCAAGAGCATCCCTGATGATCAAGAACACTTCATCAAATTTGTCGCACAGAACGGGCGAGAATTCAAATCTGATGAGATGGTCAAACAGGGAACGGTCTTGCACGATGATGCCAAAACACTTGCAGAGTATGCTGGGGCGGTTCCTAAGCGATGCTTCCAAAACTGTCGGCAGGCGATGCAAATGGAGGATCAAATTGACGCTGATGTTCAATATTGCGAAGGGTACATTCAGTATATTGAAAATGGGCAGAAAATATTGACTCGCCATGCATGGATCTTACTTGACGGATATGTCGCTGAAATCACGATCTCTCCGGAAATTCTGCCAGACGAGAAGAGGTCATACTGTGGAGTGCAATGTAGTTTGGCAGAGGCTGCTGAAATCGCCGACATGCACGGGTGAGAAAATTGATATTTATTATATAACTACGTAACCAACTGGTGGAGCTACGTCTTGCATATGTTAATATCTAAACACTTAGAATGCGAATTTAGTAGCCATGATTAAGTGCCACAAAATCTTAGTTTCTAATATCATGTTGCAGCAGAGTAGGGTAAGAGACTATGAGACTGATAGACTATTCCAAAGAAAGCATGTCTGAAACTGATAATCCAGGGGGTAATTCTTCTGCTGATGCGAACGCAGTAGATTCGATCGACGAATTCGTTGATGCATTCGTGGAGGCTGCTGAGTCAACCGACACTGAAATTGATCAAGAGATTATCGATGATCTCGAACAATATGGTCGGCAATTAAGTGATGATTGTGAAGCGATGCTTAAACAACGTCAAAAGGAAATCGACGATCTTCGAAATGAGCTAGTCGAGGACAGTGAACCGTCAGAAGAATAGTCTGTAACTGTTTCATACTCTTTTGAATTTACTTCTTCAGTAAGAATCATCCACTATTAACTCCGTTTAACGTATTTTGATAACATAAAAACGTGAATACAAATCAAGATATAAGTTGGATATGTTGTATGCGATTGAGAAGTAAGTTAATTTAAACGTCTGTTCTGCTTTTGATTAAATGAATTTACATGTATTCATCAGATACATGATGAAAGACTGGACGAAGTTTTATATGGAATTCTAGACAACTGTACCAGTATCCGTTGAAATAACGACGGTGGGGGGTTAACGAATACCCCCTCAACAAAGGAGCCCCAACTCCATGAATAAACAAGAACTGCGCTGTCTTAACAGCACCGACATCGGTTGTATTGAGCAATTGACACTATTTGTCCAAAAAACAGCAGATTGTCTAGAGGCGACTGATACTGATCAAGAAACAGTTGATACAGTTAGACAGATTGGCGAATCAGCTGTCGAGGGGATTGAACAATCACTTACTAACAAGCAAGCGGAGATTGATGAGATTCGAGAGCAAGTTGCCATGCAGGCGAAGTCCAACGCTGAGGATCGGAAAAAGATTACGCAACTTGAAGATAACCTCGCAGAGCATATTGAGCATGATGCAAAAGCGAGGAAGAGACTCACCGAAGTAGAGGAGAAAGTTGAAACAGACACAGCTGATTCCTCTGAAAAGCAATCGTCCCAATCTGAGGACAACGATGAGGATACGACCACTCCGAGTGGCAGTAAGACCACTTCCCTTGAGCAAGTGTGTGCACTTCCAGAAAACGTTGCAGTAGAGAATCTCACTTCCAATCAAAAGAGAGCTCGATCAATTGCTCGTCGAATCAAAGACTATGGAAAATCCGTGCCAGCTGGGATTGCTATCACGTCGACTCGGATTCGAGATGTTTTGACTGCACAAGAAGACAAACGAGTTCACAGACAGACAGTTCAACGAGTCGCTGACTTTCTGAAACAGTTTGGTGACGGTGGAGTGGATATTAAAGAAACTCGTGGCGGGAAAACAGCGGTTGTGTTCGATGATGGACTCGCTGATGACGTCACGGGTGTTGTGACGGCAAACGAAGAAACCGCTGTGACGCCCGGAGTCGTTTAATCAGTAACACGATCACTGGCGAGGAATAGGACGACAGAATCAATATGCCAGCCCTTCTCTGTAGTAACAACTGAAGAAAAAACCTCTTTGTTTCAGTAGTGTTTACACCAAATGAAACAGGTTTGTCGAACAGTCGGCAGATTCACCCGTCACAACGAGTGTGACGCTGTCGGTGACGAGAGAAATAGAAAACAGCATCGTCATACTCTCGAAGCTTCGTCAGGAGACTACGTGAGTCGGTAGACGAAGCTAAGACTTCTCCTCGACTCAAATCTCTACGACTTGCGGGACTGGGTGACCGAATAGACCACCGAATCGAAGCGGCTGTTGACCGTTCGACCGAAGAACGTTTTTTTAAGCATCTGTATAGACTCGATACGAAAACACTTGAGCGAAAACACGCAATCGAAATTGAATTGACTGAGAACCAGTAGCCTATATTACCTCAAAATAGACAGAAAGACATCTTATTCTCTCTATGCTATCGGGCTTTGATTCCAGTGTTCGTCGATGTATTTATTGGCTTCTTGAATGCTCAGAGGCTGAGCTGATGTGCCGGTTCGAACATAGAACTGCTCACTATCATCCTCTTCAAAGAAAACAGGTTTAGGACTATCATCAACCCAGATGACACAGACTTCTTTTTCATCAACTTCTTCAAACCTCACATGAGTATATGCGGTAGCCATCATTTGTCCTAGTCTGTTTGATACTTCTTGTCGTAATTGGAGTCCAAATGAATCCTTACCTTTTTCCATCAAATTGTAGTCTCGGTCGAGACCTTTGATCTCCTTCGTATCATCTTTGACCCCGATTACTACAGCTCCACCTTCGGAATTGGTCAACGCACAGATTTCCTTTGCTACCTCCTTTTTTAGATCTTTATTTGCCTGCTCTCGATATACATCGTACAGGAAAGACTCCTTGAACTCAATCCGAGTATTCTCACCTTTGTGGATAAGTTCGTCTGCTGACTCTTGTTCTTCGTTTCCTTCTTCTCCGACTACTAAGTTTTCCATATAGTCATTGATAGCATCAGCTAATAATTCCCGCCGCTTGGCGAGGAAGTCTTCGTAATTTTGTAACTTCCAAAGCTCTCCATTATCTGGAATGAATTGGGAATCCAATGCACTCGGATGGTCTTCGATTATTTTTGGTAAATAACTCTCTGGTAGTTCGTCTCCCAGTTGTTTGTTTGTGGCTGGAGTGAGGAAAGCACGATTAGCAATTTCGTTGACCAGCTTCCGGTGTGTAGAGTTACCTGAGTCATACTCTTCATAGAGTTTGCTCTTTGGGAAGATGTGGTGGGATTCCAGTTCGTAACTCCCTTTGAGTGGCTCACCTGTTTTCCAGTCCACAGGATCATTCGCACGAATTACGGTCCGTACCATATTATAGAACCGACGTGTTCGTTTCCCACGTCCCTGCAAGTCAGATGCCTGCACCTCTATCCGTCCTCTCTCATCACGAATTTCCTGCATGAGTTGGTCAGTCGGAGACTCCCCATCCAAGAGTGAAATGTCGTGTTCCACGGTCGTATCTGATGAGCCACTGTACCGTGACCACATCATCCCTGAGTAGAGCCACCGCAGGAACTGCGTTTTCTCGTCGTGAGATAGTTGCTTCTCCTGTTTATTCAGATATACGATAAACGGAATGAGAACGTCACGAGTGTTGATGTAGTCTGATGACGGAATCTGTCCGTCATTTTGGAGAACGTTGATCACGTAATCAAAGATACCATCCTTATTATCCTTACCAGCTAATTCGTACCACTGAGATTTGAGTTCATCCTCTGACACGTTGTATACCTGTTCGTAGGTCATTGTTTCGGTGAGAGTTCCAATCATGCATTTCACATAGAAATTGAGATTGAACTCAAATCCTTGGGTAGCTAACTCAGCCTGCTTTTGTTTCATATTCCGGCGGATATACGCCCATTCAGCACTCATATGCGCTAATGCCAACTCTGCATCACTCAAGTGTGTTCCTTGTGAGTTGATTTTATCAAAGAGTTCGATTGCCTCATGAATATCCGCTGACTTCGGGAGGGTCTCGACTGGGATACTACGAGTCGTGACATTTTGGAGTTGAGCGATCTGTTGGTTATACTCTTTTGAAAGTTCCAACACAGGCTCTGGCTTATCACCTAATTTTTTCTGAGCAATAGTCACCCCATCAACCTCACCATTGAAACAGTCAGTTACCCTAACCCACTCAACGCCTTCACGAGTCATCTTGTTTTCAAAATGGAACTTTCCATCGCCGACGTTGAGATAAAGATCCCGTGGGTCATTCTCGGTATCGTCCTCGGTATAGTACGGTGGGATTTCGTCTTTAATCAACATATACAATACTGTCAGTCGTTGTTGCCCATCAAGTAGGACCTCAAAAAGTGCATGTTTTTCTTCGTCTATTGCTTCGTTTTTAATTTCAGGAGGATTCTCTGTTTCCCACGTAAGCAAACTCCCGATAGGGAACTCTTCGAAAAGTGAGTTCATCAACTCCTTTGCCTGTGAGTTCTTCCAAACGAACTCACGCTGGAACTCTGGCAGAACAATAGCATTCGACTCTACTCGATCAAGAAGTTTGCTAATTTCCATATATCCATTGCGTAATTGAAAGTAAAATAACCTACGTAGATACAAAGGACTCAGCTATCTGCTCTAAGCAAATTGAGAGTCTATCGGACTGCTCAACCCTCTCTACCTCACTCCATGCTAACCTGCTCTATATTTAATCAAAGTTAGGATATGTAAATAGAGTCTTAGCTACAGTAATTCCAGTCTAATAGATAGTGGATAACTTGTGAGGCTTTTGGACTGTAAGTCGTACATTTAGACGTTATTCAAAACATATGCCGATACTATCACTAGAATAAAAAGAATCTCAGTCGTCTTCGACGTTAGTTGCAACTGTGAATCAATGATCGGTCCTGAGCCTCATTTAGCCATTGGCTTCAGGGGATTTCATCTGTATAATTCCACTCTGAGGACTTCGACAGGGAAACTTAGAATGATATCTGCCAGTCGTTCCCGTACTATTCGGAACAAGGGCAGGACTCCTTTTACAAGAAAGCCGTCTGCGACAGCTAAGTAGGTCGGGGTAGCTCACTTCTACATTACAAACAATTCAATTATCAAGCGAGAAGCATATGTTGGATAGGTATAATGATCACATGTGACTGCAATTGCGTTCATTCTCTTCTGGATACCGATCATATTTGCTTTGATGATTGGGGCATCATATATCGGAACAAAATTTGCTCTCCAATCATATTTCGAGGACAAAGACCCACCATCTGATTTTATTGGACTAGAAGACAAGAGGAAATGATTAGTTGGGTGGTCAACCGGGATGACTGTCTGTGAAGCTGACTGTAATGAATATCGGGACTACTGGTTTTTTGCTATCAACATCAACATAGCTGCACTGATAACAAAATGAATATTATTTCATGAAACTCTCCAAATATTTCACTCATGTCGATATCATATATTGTATACAAAAATATCGTTTATATCGATACGTACAGAAACATACATGACGTTTTGATGCAGCGTAACTCAATTAATACGAGTAACTGTGATTGCGTTCTGACTCCTGACATTTCAAGATTGTCTAGACTATGATCGCACAAAATAACCGATAACTACCCGTTGACTGTCCACCCACGTGTCGCATCTTTCCAAGTATAATCTGCTCTATGTCTTTGATATTCCGCCCAGAGTTCAAAGCCGAAATGCAACAGATGGATCCAGCACAATTTAAACAATCTATCACAGGTATCTGATCATATTGGGTTTCATTAGAAATCACTGACATCCCGTCCTGCTCACTCAGGAAAATAGTGAGCGAACCCATCGAAGCAGTCGTCGGAACCGGCTTGGAGATTCAGTAGCATCTACGTCGACATTACGTGATAGCTCGATATCCGCAAAGTGATCGTCAAAGACTTCGAACGCCTCAATTTCGTCAATCATCTCGATCAACTCTTCACCGTTCACTAACAATACTTCGAGTTCAGGTGCGAGTTCACGTGCTTGCCAGGAGAACGTTCCCGTTGTCACGATTGTTACTTGATCGACATTCTCTTCTTGCAGTCGGAGGCTTGCATACTGTTGGACTTCAGGGCTCCCGACCGATGTCGATGGTCCATACCGCTTAGCTTGAATCAGTTGCTTTTGATCACCGGTCACAGCGACGACATCAATACCACGATCCCCTGGTTTCCCAACAACACGTGTATTCCAGCCAAGAAACTCCCACACATCGCTTACAAACTCCTCGAACGCCTCCGGAGCCATCTGTTGTAATCGCTGACGTAGATACTCATGTGTCGGGGTCTGATACTGAACTGAAGACCCGGCTGTTCCGTCTCCCATATGATGTCTGCTATCTCTAGATTGAAGTACAATTTGGGGGGCTATCGCCACTCATGGTAATACTACCGCCATTGGTAGTGGAGAGAAGGCAAAAAACACAAGAACATAAGCTGTAATACTGTATGGTTCTAAATATGACATTCTTCACAGCCGACGATGTTCTCTCCATATAGCACAGTTGAGAGGTCTGATGAGCCTGTTACAGTTCAGTTGGATGACTCAATCCAACACGCAGTGAGTGTGATGCTGAATAGTGACTTTGACCAGTGACTCAGCTGAGTCATATGCTATTCTTACACGGCATGACATCCTGTATATTTCATTAAATACCAAGTTGAGCCATTTCTCAAAATTGGAGGGATTGAAGAGGCGATTCGGTATTTATTTTCCAACTGCTCTCATGATTTGGATCAGCAAATATCGGGAACACTTGCAGGGTGAGCTAAGAATGACGAGAGATATGTTCCTCCTAAAACAGTTCATGAATGTTCATGTAGTGAATATCAGACGTTTATGATGAAAATATTGAGCAATTCCTAGAATGCGTTCTAGAAGAAAGTGACATGATATATAGCCTTCTCGAGAGTGTCTGCAAGACTCGGAATGCTCTATTTGACTTTCGAACTGAGGCTTGTGAAGTCGATTAGCATCAACCAGATATCGCTCATAACTACCTCATGGGCATCATTAAGCACATGTGATCTTTCAGAGGTATTACTATCTTATACATAGTCGATTCATACTCAGAAGTCCAGAATGACTCTTTTCAATCTGCTCACAGAGTGAGATCAATATGGAACAGAATGAACCCCTGCAAGGTCGATTCCTCGGACTCCCATACGACTTGAGAAAGCCGACGCTGTCAAAAGTGAAGAAAAGATTCTGGAACCCAGAAGATGAGCGACTACTCACTCCAATGGTCTTTGGATGGGGATACGCGTTAAATTTCTATCGACTGGCACACGCTCTACGGCTAATTTGAGCGCAATCACCTCCATTGCTCAATTCAAGTGATTTAGGACGTTCGAGTGAATTCTTCGCTTCTGATATCCATTTCTTATGTAACAATTGCCCTTGACCCAAATAGATATTACATAAGGTCAGATATGCTAGTACAACGACTTAGCTGTGTTGTGCTGATCTTGTCGTGACGATATGCATCAGAATGCATCGTCGAGTGCAAAAAGATGTCAGGAATGAATATATAGACGGTATACGAATTGGCTGTGTATGGTGAATTCCACGATACTGCTGGATTCAATTCTGAAGATATTACAGGTATCATGATCAATTCGCACGGGGTTCCTAATGTCACATTAAAATAAATTGCGGATATAATATCTATCAGTCGTCCAATTTTTTGCTCACCTCTTCCGGTCTCTCACGGGGACAGTGAGTGCAAGCACCAGAAACGACTCACAGACTCAATACCTCAATAAAGAAGGGAAATATCTATGTATATATGTTGTGACAAGACCGTAAAACATCTAAAACCGTGTAAGAACTTCGAGATTAAACATATATGCATGTTTTAAATTATAATTTTCAACACAAAAATTTAGCAAATTCATACACTATCGATGTTCATCGATGATCCTTATCGAGTGCATTCACTCAAGGAATTTATGCTTATACTCTATTGAATAATTTGAGTTTTTCTTATTGAGACATGCGTAAGGTTGACCCATTCCCGTTCGTGTAAATTTTGATCTTGAATTATATGGCTTAACAATTAATCTTTCAAGCTTACCATCATCGTACACGCCTAAGACACTTCTAAATGACTGAAAAACTGCATCGCCATAACTTTTTGCGGTTGGTCTAGAGCAGTCAAAAATTTCCTCAATGTGATCATAAAAATCACGTTTATATACATAGAGCTGGGTATTTTGACCACAATCTTCCCTCAACTTTTGAGAACCCTCTATCGCTCTTTTCAAGGCTCTAACTCTCACATCTTTCTTTTGCTTTAGTACACCAAGTCTAATTATACGCCGAAGTACATTCAAATTGAATGTCATATCTGGTTTTAATCCAACCCATGGCGTCTGACTGTCTAAATTAAGCCCCCTTCGTTTAAGATCTTCTCTTAAGAGTTGATCCTCTCTTTCTCTGTCAGAATTAATACGATCAGATAGTCTGATATTATACTCTTCATCATCTCCATCAATTAACAACTCAACAAAAGGATGCAGTTCCTCAATATTATCCTTATCTCCATTGTTTATTTTGATGAATTGATCAATAACTGTGAGCTTGTTAAATCTCGTATTGTATGGCATCCGGATAACCTGATGAATTGCCTCAGAAATCGCTTGAGATACGCCTCTCGGTCCATTTTCTTCCTTCAGTGTTTCAATGGTACTTACAGGAAGATATATCACCGTTTTCTTCATCTCAGAATAATCACTGTAATCTGCAGAGTCAGCTTCATATTTCAACTGCTTTATTGGATCAGCTTCTTCATTGAAAATATTTTTTTTGCGAACATCATCAGACTGAGTGACTCCGATAACATCTGCAAGAGTTTTATATATATGATCCTCAACAAAGGTTAAACGGTCTGAAAGATACGAATGTGCCAAATGAAGCACTTCATAAACAACTAAACCCTTAGTATGTGCCTTATTTGCTCTATTAGTAATATATGCGACCTCTCCAGAGCTTAACGTAGCTGTAAACCTTTCTGAAGACTCATTACGATACACTGTTGCCCGTTGTGATACTGTCATAACAATTACGAAAACGCATACATCCCCCATCAATATATCGGCATTTTGTATAAAATAGTTATTTAGTAAGAACTAATCCACAATATTCTGCAAATTAAATCACACTCCCAAATTCACATATTCGGAGCTTAATTTCCGGGTTTACTCGCTTCTTTGTTATAACAATAAATTCGCTATTGAATTTAAATTCTATGAATTTCAGGTTATTTTTATGCATACAATAGCAATTGAATTTGATTCGATTGTAAGTTTTAGAAAAGTATCACTCTAATTCAAGCATGTCAGAATAATATCGCTCAACAATTTGAGCAGTTTCTGTGTTGGATGATATAATAAAGTTAGAATATCGTATTTCGTATTCGAATGCATCAGTAATATTTTGCTCTAATCTCAGGTGAAGATTTCAACTGTTCAAAATATTTTTTTACGTCTCTATATGTGGGGAGGGTATAACTCTCTGAACTGAGAGCTTACTAAATTATAAGATTCTTACGGTACTACCATATGAGAGTCGCACAGAATACAGATAAAGGGATTCATGCAAAACTAATAATTTAGACTGAAAAACGAATTATTTCACTGAGAATCTGCAGCCATATTTTGACCTTACATATTAGATCACAAACGTAACAACTTATTTAGTAGTAGTAAGTAGTTTAGTATATAATTAGTAGTATAGTAGTAGTAGTAGTAGTAGTAGGAAGTAATATTTTCAATATGTAAATTTTTAAAATTGGCTGAGACGTCTGTTTTTAATGTTTTAGAAATCTGGAGGGAACACTCACACCCTCTGTGTATATAGAGACGAAAAAAAATATTATTCGATCTTATACTTTCAAGACTTTCGTAAGCCTCTCACTAATTATATTCTTCCTTTCTTGTTCTCTTTTTACGAATATGGGCTCTCAGATCAGACTAGCTGAAAAAGTTGTAACGATGTGGATTGGTATGGCTCTAATAAAAATTTGCTAATTTTAGCCTCTCAACTAATTATCTAGTTTGGAATATCTCAACAACTTTTGTAAGGTTCTCACTCATTATCACGATCGTCATCAAAGATAAAATGGAATAATTCTCAACGTCTATCTGCGTTTTTCCATTCAGTATAATTTAAATGAAAATACTCTAATATGTCTGTAATAATCTCACTTCTTTCTTCAGTCCATCCTTCGTCTATTTTTTGTAGTATTTTCTCAGTCTCTTCAGTTGGTTCGTATTCAACAGTCGTATTATTCCATTATTTTTCTGATTCCTGTGGTCAGTTGGTATCCAACTGTCATACGATTACGCTTCACAATTTATTATTTGAGTGGTTACTGCATAAATCAAAGCTTAATCATCATATACTTTTGATCTGTCTTGTGTTGAATTGCTTATTATTGCTCTACTTATATTCAGCCCTCGT
Organism: Haloquadratum walsbyi C23; assembly: GCF_000237865.1. Classification (NCBI taxonomy): domain Archaea; kingdom Methanobacteriati; phylum Methanobacteriota; class Halobacteria; order Halobacteriales; family Haloferacaceae; genus Haloquadratum; species Haloquadratum walsbyi. Next base: position 47,020 of record NC_017457.1, on the reverse strand, counting down.
GCAGCTGCTTACCTGCTTACCTGCTTGAGTTATTTGATTGCACTATCTTGGGTGCTATCCAAATTTAATAATAATTGTCAGCTGGATGTAATTTGCCATCGTTTTTTAATAACGATGTTAATAAAAAAGTTGCCTGAGATCTATTATGTTAGACAAATATTTTCGAGAGGAACACTCATTCGGAAAAAGAAAATTTCGTGATATACACTCATTAAGTATCTTAATTGAACCAAGGAGCTTCGTCGTTGAATCAGATTTCCTAGAGAAATTCAGGATTTGATCTTATATTAGCTCTGTGTGAGTTGGATCACGCATACCTCTAGATTCTAAGTTTTATGAGAAATAAGGAAAATAATTGAGAGGGAGTGATTAAGCCCCTCCAAGAATTACATAAAATATTTCATCCAATTCCTCATCAGACATTTTCTGTAGTTGCTCGACTGAATACTCGTCTTCATCACGTCGGATTGCTGGAGTTCGATAGACAACCATCGCATCTTCTGGATGTATCTTTACCTGGTTGAATGCGCACCTGTAGTCGTTATTTTCTAGCACACGTTTAGCGATTGATTCTGGGGCAAGATCATGTGGATCGAGACTATATTCATCTGGATCAGTCGTCATACTAGTATAGTATAATTTATCTTATATATAATTATCGACACTTTGTATTGAAAACTATTTTGAATTGTGGGAGTATCGTAGAGGATATTCTACGCCAGACGATGATCATTCATTTTAATTACAGGCGGGGAGAATTCATACATCAGAATAATTCATGAGTGAGTCTGATGACCTCACTGAGCCTGATATTCGTCGTGCTGTAAGGGAAGGGGTGCATGAAGCAGGGGTATCAATTATCTCAACTGTATTTTGGACGATAATAGCGGTATTTACCATTCTTGTTGGTCTTCAGACAGTTCAACTCGCTTTTCATATAAGTGATTTAGCCAGCTTAGTTTTGATTGTGGTTGGTGCTACTATTGTTGGTGCAAGTGTCTATCTTCTGTATCTTCTTCATTGGGAGCAGTGATAGTCAAGAGTGATTCTCATTTGATGGCAATGTACACACCACAAGTTATGATGGTAGGTTACTCATCAGGTCTTCATATAGCTGCGTTGAAGTTAAGATAGAATTTACTAGAGGAGTATTATGCTGTTCTTGTGGAAGATGAATTAAACATATCACAGAGATATCTTTTGTTACGATGATTATTTTGGTTGATATCTATGTGCTATGAGGTTGTGAAGTGCAGACAGATATTACGGGGCTCGCTAGTAGTCAAAAGAGGACGGAAACTACTGTTTTTCCGTCGGTAGTCGGACAACAAAACTGAATCTTTCTAAATCTGGTCTTAAAAATTATCTCCTGAGTCACTCACAATAAGAAAAGCAATAGGAAATGCGTTCGAAGTATTAGTTATGAAACATTTAGATCACAAATCGAAGAAGATGCTGGAAGCAATCAAGCGATACGGCGAGGCAACGACTACACAGATCAGATATATCACCGGATTGAGTAACAATGACATCACATATCGATATTCAAAACTTTCTAAACTCAATCTAATAGATGTAGAGAAATCTCAACAGACACGTGGTGGCAAAAGAGTCAACAAAGCAGTGCTGACTCCCAAAGGCGAAGACATAGATATCGATGGTGAAATTCCAGAGCCGATTCACCCAGACGTTGAATCCAGATTTACTCACATCGAAGAACAACTCGATCAATTAACGAGCCGACTCAATGCTATCACCAATGCAAAGATGAACACAGACGCTGATGACCGTGGTCGTGGTCAAGAGAACATAATAAAAAGCGATGAAAGTAATGAAATAGACCAACTCCAGCAGAACATGTATCATCATGTGCGTCCGTATATCTATGGACTGCGGCGGAGTCTTGAAGCAGAGTTTGACATCAATGTCGAGGAATATATCAACGAGTATGAATGATTATTTTCTGGTAATTCTAATGAATTTCTCAGCACATGGAATCGATCAGGACAGAGAATATGATCTAAGTTCAGTAGTTGTTTAATTTGATTTTGAAACAGGAACTCATCTCTCTGAGCAACAGGAGTAGTTTCCCGAGGGCATGTTGATTGCTGAAAAGATCTCAACTCATGCCGGACTGTTCCTTTCGTGATACAACAGTATCCTCGTCGTGACCATGATCACGCCCTCAATTGCTCAAATCATGAACAGCTGCACTCGTCTCAAATCCCAATACCGATATTTACACTCGGGTTCGGAATCATTCTCCTATTTGGAACATGAAAGCTAATTATACTTTATGTAATAATTAGACGAAATAGATACAACTCATTAAACAAACTTCAGCAGATTAGGAACGACATGTATAGTTGAAAATCTTCATCATATCGACGGAAAATATTTATACTTTGTAAGTAAGATAGATATAGTTACATTTACTGAACTAGTAACTCGCACTAACACTGTTGTTAGTGCCCAAATTGGTATTGGTGTTAGTGAGCATCGAAAAAGACGCAATTACACCCTCTCAACGAAAGTAAAGTTGTGTAGAAGTAAAGTGTAGTTGTATTAGTATAGTTCAGTTAGATCATAGACTACCTTTTCTAACGTTATATTTACTTACTTTCTTACATACACACCTAATTCGCCACTAACAACAGTGTTAGTGGGACTACCTTATTCTATAATCGAGTTAAGTTTCCCACGTACGGAGCACTCATCGGTCAGTAAAGCTAGTCTCAACCTTTGTTACTGGTATTTACTGTTCACTAACTCTCCAATTTACATTCAATGAGCATGTTCTCAATCTAATCAATTTTAGTATTCACTTCCGCAATAAATTTGTCCGTTTTTCAAGTTGTGGTTGCATCTTGACTGGATGGTCCGATAAGATTCTCCCCTTCGAGCATACGAAGAGAATAATTGATTTCATCTATTCTCTTATTATATCTCATAAACACTTACTGAATGTTAACGATCAGTCACTCCAATCGGCTCCTGATCCTATTAGTGTAATTTATTTTTGATCTGGCGGCACTTCGAATTTACATCCAACTGTCGAGAGGTGCTCAATTAATTATTCTTGTGTCCGCTCAGTGTCATTTAGCACTAACATATCTATGGAGACTCTCCTGGATCCGAATTGGTTTGTTGAAACACAAAGCGGTAGATCGTGTATCTCAGACATGACACGCTGCTCATCTGATCCAGATATATCCATATCATTGATTAGCTTCGAGTCAACGACTTGGATCCTATCGGATCACACATTCACCTTTTTAATATACGCAATTTTTGGACTATCTCTCCCGATATGAGTGCTGACCAGTCAGCGAGTTATTTTCTGTTGAGCCTTATGTAACATATGAATAACATACGGGGCAATTAATTACATAAGGCTCTATTGACGTGAGCATGAATTGCTCCAGTAAAGTCTCCTATCGACCCAGCAGGATACATTGACAAGCACACTGTGGCTGTAATCGCAGATAATCTAGCAGGTAGAATTAATACTGTCATTATGGGGATGGTATCACTGTCAGGAAACATTGAGAAAGTTGTCAGGTATAGATTTGTTTGGATACACACGGTAATTTTTATTTGTTCTTTATTTCTCAGCACATACTGCTAATCGAAACCAGACGCACCTCACGGCGTAGTACATAGATGGGTTATTCTCACGAAAGATGGAGTCTTAGTTGATAGAAACTATCTCATAGTTCATGCCTATCAGTATCATGTCCAGTGTGTCTTGGGAACCAGCAGAAAGCATATTGAATCAAGAACGGTTCTAGATTAATGTGAGTAGCAATATTGCTCCTGCACGTATAGTATCAGCATCGAGAATATATCTGCAATCTATGCGTCCTTGAGCCGATATAACTGTTCAACAATTACTACTCCTCTATTCAACTCACTGATGTCTCTCAATTAGCCTTATATAATAGTTAGATAGGATTGTGAGAATATATTTATATAAGAGTCCCAACCTCTAGCTGCGAAGTCTAAATTAAACTCCTGACGGGCTACTTCTCTGAAGTCATGTTATCGGTGAAAAGTATCTGCCCGAATGGAATAACGATCTAAATTTGACCATATCTTGATCGACGGTTTCTTTGAGCGTGTGTTCTGGTAAATACTCAAATCCACAGTCAATGCTACTCTACTTACTGAGACGGTCACGGATCTGATCTCTGTGTGCCTCCTGAATTCGATACTCTCCGATACGAAATTCAACATCTGTTTCTGCCCATCTTCTCTGTAGCAGGGCGTCTCTCTCACTCTCACTGTATTTTTGAGTGATACCAGAGATAACTCCAGCAAGAGCTTGTCCACTCTCATCCATCGGAACATTGTGTCTATCTCTCATTCGCTTACGAAGTTCTGGTCCAAGGACCCATTCACCGGAATCTGCTAGCACACCAAACAAAGCCTCCTGCCGTTGTGTCAAATCCTGAAAAAATGTTTCACTGAGAGTTCCTTGATTATCTATTTGCGTCATGTTATTCTAATTTTTCATCTTTTAATAAAAGTATAATGGCACTTTGCCTCGTGTTGAATGCAGAATTTTATGATGTTGATATGTAGTCACATTATGCAATGTAACAACTCAGATTAATATCAAGAAGTACGAATCTATCGAAGCTGACGCAGCAGATAACCGAAATTTAAGAATCTGATAGTATACTCTGCTCGTCAACCCTCGGAACGAGGTCCACAGCCTCGATTCGGGTACCCGACTCAAGCAGACTCTGCCATGGTTCATCGAATCTCTCCATCAGGACAGGAACGTTTTCAACAGCTTTCTGTGCTTCTGATCGCAATATGTAATGCGTTTCACCGTCGATTCGTTCACGTTTAATGAAAGCGCTGATACCAGGATTCCCCGGTACTTCTTCAGTCTCGTTAATGCGCTTGCCAAAGGCTCCTAGAACCCCTGTGAGACTTCGTTCCGGATTCTGATGTATTTCCCCTCGAAGTTTCGCCGCCAGTTCTGTTCGGTTGAATGGTTCATCCCGTTCATATAATATTTTCAGTAGTGTGATTTGACCACGCATGAGATCGGTTCGGCATAGTACCCGTGTGAGGGTGAATGGCTGCATAAGTGCTAATGTGGTCATTAACATGTTAAAACCCCGTCTTGGTTAAAACAGAACTCAGAGAGTGATACTGGATATGGTATGAAAGACCTGCTCTTAACTATCTCTTTGCGGAATTTCAACTCACAAATTTGATTGGCTCCGATTGTCCGTGTGAGTAGCATCTCAGAGAAAACTCGTTATTCATCTTGATCGCCTAGATCCGAACCACCTACCTCACGATCACGGAGCTGTCTTAGCGTTCGGTTATCAGAATCGGGAGACTTCCAGTACTTGTAGCCGTTGAGTGAGTTAGTTTTGTCTCGGTCATTTGATTGGTACAACACTTCCTTCGTGAGTCCGGTGAATGAGTATTCTTTCCCACGCCACTTCACATTGTTACTTTGACCTCGTTCCCCAGTAATTTCTGCTCGCCAAAATTCATCGGAACTAGACCACTCGGGGTCGGGGTCAGACGGTGCCTTGTCAGAATTAAAGTAGACCTCATCACCTTTAGAGAGCACATTTTCTCTAAGAAGTAGTTCAATTGTCCGGACTGATGAGGACTCTCGCTGTTTCTCCCGCTTTTCACGACGTCTGGTCATATACTCCTCAGCTTCAGGAATAGGAATAATCTGTTGAGAGTTTAGAATCACATGCTCCTGATGCTCATAAGCCTCGATTTTTATACAAGTAACGTCCATTCCATATTCGTTGGTCAACCATAATACTGGAGACGTAATTTCAGTGCTAAAGCTCCCAGCGGCGAGTATGATACGTGGTCTCTCACTAAGCTCAAAGTCGACCCACCCTTCATCGGTAATAGGCGGGTCTCCCTCGAACTCAGTTAAGAAATCTGCGAACTGTTGACTGACATCTTCGGTTTCGATCTCAGACGCAATCTCTGCACCATCTCGTCCAGTCCAAAACGAGCGATATTCTTTCTGCACTTCTTTTGCAGTTAAAGTGGCGCAGTAGCTTGCGTATTTGATTGCTTGGAGGTCGGTTGTTTGATCAGCACGGTCCCGTTTGAGTTCAACGACAACTAATTTTCCATCTGTATCAATAGCGAGGATATCTAACCTATCAAGTGTATCTTGGAATCCAGCATACTCTGATGTGATTACAAGTAGTTCCTCACCTAAGATAGCTGGTCTCTCAATTATCCACTCCTGAAGATTCTCCGGTTCAGTAAAATTCAGATCAGAGAGCTTTGTCGTCTCAAGACTATCATCTAGTTTTCCACTTTTTTCTATACTTAATATCATAATTTAGTAATATCTTATCAGCTATAAGTCAATTCTCCTAAATAACTCATATCGCACACGAGGAGTATTCATCGATATACAGAGGTGTCTAGATACACAATTCTACCTTATTAACTCAATTATAAAATGATGTACTACCACTAACAGTGTTGTTAGTGGCGAATTGGGTATGTATGTAAGAGAGTAAGTAAAAATAACGTTAGAAAAGGTATACTATGATCTAACCAAACTTATTAATACAATTATACTTTACTCCTATACAACTTTACTTTCGTTGAGAGGGTGTAATTGCGTCTTTTTCGGTGTTCACTAACAGAGACATCTATTTGTCCACTAACAACAGTGTTAGTATGGGATCACTAGTTTGGTACATGTGAATATGTATATCTTGCAAAGAGAGTATAAATATATTCTGTCACCACAGCAATGTATCGAATAGAGATAAGATAATACAGTTGACTGACAATCTCAACAGCTGATGGAAATTACTCGCTGAATAGACGCTTGGTTACAAGACGATATTGCTGTTGTTACTCAAAGCTTAGTTCTTTAATTCACACCAATAACTCTCAATTAGCTTCATGTAACGATGAGACAAAATATAAGCAATTCATTACATAAGCCAGCAACGATGCGAGCAGCAATCAGTAATATTATTACTTCTATTGTGGAATGAGTCGGCTCTTTCGAGAACGTAGATGATGTTAGTGATCATGCCAGTAATATCCTCATACTGGCTCCATTGGAAGAATTCGCAAAGCAATCATGACTGTGAGGTCATGTTACCTTCTATTGTATGAGATACTCGATTACTAGAGGCTGACTGATATGAGTCTGTTAAATCACCGAAAATTATAATATGATGCTTTTAAGATGACAGAATGCTTGCACGTATGCCAAATTGTCCCATATGTAGCGAAGAATTCAAACCAAGCGGAATTCACCCGCATCTTCGATCACATGAAAAAAATGAGCTAGTTTCAATGGTCGCACGAGTAGCTAAGAATGATGATCAACCAAGTGTGGATTCGACAGCAATAGAGGGTCAAAAATGGAACCAAATGGAAACCCACAGGACAAAGATATCCCGGCAGAGGAACGAGCGGAATCGAAAGATCAAGCAACACCTGAACGATCTGGATCAGCAGGTCAAGGAGACTCTCCGATGAGCAACCGACCACCTCGAGAGGAACTGAAAGATTCATTCGATAGGAATCAACTAATCCAGCGGAATATCGATATGGCTCTTGACGTAGTTCTTCGGACGAATCCTGCTGAGAACGTGTTAAAAAATATTGACGACGATGATCTTCAGGAACAGTCCAGAGACCAAGTACAATCTATGATGAATGAATGGCTCGACATGTATCGGGACTTACTTGAAGAGGGTCGTCCACTCCCTAGAGACCTAATCGGACGATCCGCAGAGCTGGCGGAGGAAGTGAGGGAAGACGAGCCAAGAGTATCAGCGAAATCAGAATCAAGGAGTGGACGTCGGTGAACCGAGAAGAGCACATGGCGACTGATAAACTGCTCTTGGGATACACTGATGAGGGTGTTCACGCATTCATCGATCACTCGGCAGCTTGGCTGGGGTTCGGTCACAGATCGGTGCGACATACAACTGAGACAATCGAGTATCTTGAGATGATGAAAGGAAACAAGGCAGGGAGGATTGCACTGCTCCATATCTTGATTGATAATCAAATAATGGATGCTAAGTGGTTGAAAAATACATCCACCGAGACTGGTGAGGGAGAGGCTGATGTCACTTGAGTAAACTGCATTAACAATGCCAGTCGTGTGTAAAGGTTGACTAATGATTGTGGTGAAGAGAATATCTATATTTCCATAAATTCCGTAATTTGAGGAAAGCTACTTAAGAGTGGTCAGATAGTATACGTGGCGATATCGCTAAGCTTTCTCTAAGGAACTCCTTACTCAAGTCTAGTAATCATCATCTTCCTCTTCCCCTTCCCCTTCCCCTTCCCACTGATCTCTTGCCCACCCTTCCATCTCTGATGAATGAACATAATATGTATAGCCAGTCTTCTTAACTGGAATTACCACATCATTGGCATCATCGAACTGACCGAGCATGACCATGTGATCATCATTTGATGGGTGTTTGAACTCATCCATTTCAATGACAGCGTATCCGTTTTCGGGCCATAACGATTCGTCTTCCTTAGGATCATACTTTACCATATCTATTAATTACAAATCACTCTGAATGTGTATAATAAGCGGATTATTCCAGTAATAAATTTTTGTGACGCACACGTCTTAGGTTATCATTTATATATATCTGGACTTTCTCATAGTCACTATGCAGAGCATTGATTCAGAGCAGAAAGCGGTCATTCAGACGCTTTCTGAGTATGCCCCAGTATTCCAGCAAGAATATCGGATGCAGCCTTACAATGAATTGAATATTATGCGGGACGAAATATTGACACTTTCGCCAGCAGAATCACTTGATCTTGCCTACAATACCACCATGTTCGCACGTCAAGGAGGAGGCATGTACAGTGAAGCGGCTCGACAGGCACTGGACATTGTTGCATCAAAAACGGGTTCCAAAATCCCACCAGACGAGATGTGGAGTCAATTCTGTCAGATCTGTAAAGAGGAATATGAATACGATATAAACGATATGACGAAAGGTCCAGTCATTGATCTTCCCGAGATACTCAACGAGCGGGAACAAGGACAAAGGAACTTCTATGCATGGATTGACAGCCATATCAAGGCTGGAACACTCAATAAGGTCGAAAAACGACTTCGGGACATGTACGGTGTCGGAATGAAAATTGCTCGACTTACTCTTCGACAGGCGGTCTGGGCTCTCGACAGAGAATCTGATCTACGTGAAGACGAATTAGCATATATCCATCCGATCGATGGGCAAGTCGCTGCTATTATTCAGGCAGTATGGTCGGGTATAGGTGCAGATCCGATCAATAATCGTGATGAGTGGGCTCACCATCTTGTCTCAGCGTGTTCGATGGCAGACGTCTCAAATATTAAATTCAACCAGGGTGCATGGTACTGGTCCAGTGAGGTTTTTGATCAATCGAGCAGCGAGCTCAAACAGTGTCAACTCAGTCCCAGTAATCCCGACGGACCGAAAACTGAGAGTGAGGGTAAAACTCGTGTTGTTTCCGGTCCCGATAGTGAGAGTATTACACTGAGTACTGCAACTCGGGAGCGCTTCAGACAGTACAGGATTGAACATGGGCACTCGAGTGACGAGGCAACGGTTGAGGCTCTCCTTGATTCGGTTGGATATTGAGTATAACATTATTGGTTACCATTTCTATGACTACACTTTGTTCTCATCTTGATTTCATATCGCACACGGGGGGTGGGGTATTCTACATTTTTGACTCTACGAACCTTCCCAATCAATGATTTACTCAGTACTGCCGGGTATGATGCAGAGCATCCACTTCTGAGTATCTCCTTACGGAATATTACCTCAATAATATAGTCGGCTCTAATGTTTCCTTCGAATAATATCTTAGGGTTTCGGAATTCAGCATCATGCGTTGAACTATATTTTTTCATTCAGATCCCTCGTTGTGAATGGTTCGAAAAGTGTTAGTTGTCTGTATTTCAATTGTCTAATAGTTTCTCATCAATTATCGACTTTATATAAGTGATAATATCTAACATGCACCTCCATTGCCAGTGTTCTTTTCTTTATATACTCCCCCCACACCCCCATTGCCAGTGTTCTTTTCTTTATATACTCCCCCCACACCCCCATTGCCAGTGTTCTTTTCTTTATATACTCCCCCCACACCCCCATTGCCAGTGTTCTTTTCTTTATATACTCCCCACACCCCCTCATTGCCAGTGTTACAGAAAGAAGACGACAATCACATACCGCAGACTGTTAGCTGTACTCTATCGAAGATCTCGCTCCAACGGGTGCGTTACCGGTTATTGAGACACGCAAATATATACTACTAAAAATAATTCAACGAAGGAACGCACTGATCCAACGTAGCGTAGTGAGATCGAGGATTACTTGAAATAGTAAGGCTATCTATTAGACAGTGTCAGCTTTCAATTGAGTCTAAGCAAATCTTGGCGAATTTGTCTGCGTTCGACTCAGCGTTGAATGTCATGACATCAGCTCCGTATGTTGTGCTACATACGACATTTTTTTTATAGAATACTATCTTATATTCCCTATCAGCAATTTGATATTTGAAACCTCCATCGCCAAAATCTGGGTTATCTGTGGCTATATTATCGGGCTCTTCAGATACCACTGCCGATTGTGCTTCGCTGACGTTCCTATACACCATGACTTGGTATACCACTCGTTCGCTTGCCTCTGGGGAAACAAAATCAGCAGTTCCACCCTGCCTCTCAACAACACGCCATCCGCTTTCGAAGCTATCAATGGTTGGTGTCAATTCGCTCGCCGGTTGCTCAATTGTTTTTATTTCACTCTCATTATTTTGCACAGCTGATCTGCTATCTCCGCCAGTCTCCGATGGTAAAACTGCTACTCCTGCCCCTACTGATATGATTACGATAGCTGACGCAACCCATCTATTTATTTCTATACCCACTCTATCTTTGATTCTTGACCGCATGATTGGAAGTGCGATGATGCCTGCAAATAGGATTAGTATACCTGCGCCAATGTCCGAAAATAACGAGATAACTCCTAAAAAAGTTAATAATGATCCGACAGGATATGCAATTGATTTACCTAAAGTGAGATTTATGTCTCTTATCTTATCTTTCTGATCCTCTGCTATACTACTATTTTTAATTACGTTGGTTGATTTAGCACCAGCATCTGCTGGATTATCGTCGGTTGAGTTTCGCAGACCATCCCTATCAGTATCTAAGTGAACAGACTCTCCACAATTTGGACAGAACGACTCCCCTCCACTGAGTTCTGTTCCGCAGTTCGTGCAAAAACTCATACTATTTATATTTAATGGATTTACTCATACTATGTCTGATCTAATCGCCGTGAAACAAGATAAAATGCAATTGCTAGTGGCAATCCAACAACGAATGCAGCAATCGTTAGTGCAAACCCACCAATAGCAGCTCCCGCTTGTCCAGCTGCAGTGGTAGTGCTATCACTTGCGAATGCGACAGTATAGAGTAGTAGAAAGAATGGGCTGAGGAGAAACTCAATCGAGAGATAGTAACACATCCCGCCAATCATTGTAATGAATGTCGATCGCTGGTAAAGGAGATATCCAAATACAGGGAGTGAAATTAAGAACACGATACCAACAGGATCTCCTCCAGTTGCAATTGAAAGCGCTAAGTATGCAATGAACGCAGGGATTAATGCAAGACTTCCAGCCATTCCAACCTGTTTCCATTGAACTCCGTCATCCTCACTCTCAGACGTATCAGCTATTTTTGCTGGATTGGTGTCTGCTGATTCACTTAGATTAGTCTCTACAGTATTATTTTTATCAATCGACTCCCCACAGTCTGGGCAGAATGTTTCTTCTCCACTAAGCTCTGTTCCACAGCCTGAACAATAGCTCATATGTACAGTAACTTATACTAATTTATATACAATTCCATTAATTCATGTATCAATTAACACGTAAATAAAACATATCAAGTATTTAAGGTAATCATAGAATATATTACGACCAATTATGATATCTCATTAGATTAATATGAAGATTTTAATATGAGTGAGCATACTCAAACCAATCAGTCACATATTATATCAAATATTTGGATATGACCGTATAGTATTAATTATTAGTACGTCCAATCATAGTATACTATATATATCTGAGCTGCGTAAGTACTCCGCAAATCCTAAATTTGAATGTAGACGTGCGATGATAGTCATTAATACACAATTACTGATTACTTGTGGGGTTGAGCACCGAATTATAATAGATTTAAGCTTTAACACATTAACATCAATAAATTGATAATAGGCGAGCATATTATTACATCAGAGTTTCTCAGAAACAGTCAGACTCGGCTCGTGCAGAGATGTCAGTAAATTCCTTGAAATACCTTTCAATATCCGAATGAAATCAGTGTAAAAACTCATCACGAAATGTAAAAATGTAACTGTTCGACCAGTTGTTCAGATCGACGATTGGGCAAACGAAACCATCTGATTGGGAGCTTGTGATTTTTCATTTTAAGTATAGAATCATGCGTTTGAGCCGAGAAGATGGAACGATGTCAGATAATCATTTTATTACTCAATACTATGATTCTCAATCTACCGAGTTATCAGATTTTCACATGTTTGTTCTGCTGGACATTATCTGCTTGTCAGTGTATGAATGATTAATCAAAGAATTACCTGTGATATCCGGTTCTCAATGGAGAATAATCACTGATAGATGCTAACCGGTCAAGCACATATGATACATTCACATATGATCACATCCCACTGAATTGTCCTCATGGATATGCAGAGATTCTTAAATACACGATTCTACCTTATTAACTCAATTATATAATAGTGTACTGCCACTAACAGTGTTGTTAGTGGCGAATTGGGCATGTATGTAAGAAAGTAAGTAAAAATAGCGTTAGAAAAGGTATAGTATCATCTAACCAAACTTATTAATACAATTATACTTTGCTCCTACACAACTTTACTTTCGTTGAGAGGGTGTAATTGCGTCTTTTTTGATGCTCACTAACACCAATACCAATTTGGGCACTAACAACAGTGTTAGTATGGGTTCACTAGTTTGGTACACATGAATATATATATCTCATAACGAGAGTATAAATATATTCTGTCATCACAGCAATGTATCGAACATAGATGAGATAATGAAATTGGCTGACGCTCTCAATAGTTGATGGAAATCGCTCGGTTATAAGATGGTCTTACTGTTGCTGCTCAAATATAATTCTAGATCAACCTTATGTAACAACTAGAGGAGATAAGAGACGATTTATTACATAAGGTCTAATTGAAGTGAGAATGACATGTCTAATCAAGTTACTTCTTCAGGCATCATATCGACAGAGGGCATGTATGTTTCCGAATTCTCTCACGCTGGTCCTAGCTAACTCTACAAACATGAGAAAGCGTAATAACATGGTCTGCAGACAGTAGCCAGATAAATAAGAACAAGAGCTGAACAGATATTCTTGAATGTTTATTCATATATTTCTGCCCCAGCAATTGCAGTTTCTTGTTCTGACTCTCAGGAAATGAGGAGTGTGTGTCTGAATTTTTGAGTATCCAATCCTTTTCAAGACCGTTTGTTAGTCGGCAGTATTTTTAGCTGGATCCACACGAAAGGATTCGGGTCATAATGAAGATAGTTTAGAGAAATATTAATTACCGACTCATTTTACTTGAGGATGAACCCTCACCCCCCGTGTGCGATATGAAATCAACGGGATAGTAGGGTGGGGCAGATCACGAGGCAAACTCGAAGTCCATGCAGAGGAGATGAGTCGTGAGACGCAGGATATCCCGTCGATGTACACGAGCCCTGAAGCACTCGCCCTCATCACAATTGGATCAGTGGAATCAATCAACTCACGTGGGAGCAAGATGAAAAGTCGCTGAGCGCACTATGTCACAAGTTTGTCTCGTCTTTACTATCTTACTCTACTACGGATTCTATTCATAAGATTATTATTTAAATCTTTCCTAATTGTAGTCGTCAATATGTCGTTTTAGTGCCTCGTCTCTATAGAAACACCATCTTTGGTTACTTCACGACTGCTTCGCTTGCATACCCCCTGTCTGTCTCTTCCTATTTCATATCGCACACGGGGGGTGGGGGTAACTTGCGGTGAAGCTCTAACTTTATTCAGGATTACCGAGAAGTATTCTTACTAATACCCACATCAAAAAATTCCTGATATTCTAATTTTATTTTGAAAACTCTTAGTGAGTAATACATTTTATTACTCTCGCTGGGTCTACATCACAAGCCAAGCATCAGTTCAACTCAGCGTCTGAGTTAGCTGACTCGAGTATGTAGTGTTCCATTCGAATTATCTAGGCATATCGGAAAGATTCTATCTTATATCACTGATTGTGATCCAGTTTATGATGCAATAATCAACAAACAGAGAGTGTATAATAAGATCGGGTTTTCATATCGCACACGGGGGGTGATGATTTTAATGAACTCCTCTGGTTGGCAGTGACAGTTACTATATGAGTCATCTCATTAATTTCATATCGCACACGGGGGGTGAATACGGCGATTTGACTTCGCTCACGGTTACAGTCATTATAAATAACCACCCGATAGAAGGCTTATATCGGGATAATTTAACCTATTTAATCACGAACATGGTATCCACATTTATTTATACTGCTGACGCAACTTCGATAATATGGCTGATGACGACAACCAACATTCTACCTCTCAGTCTATCAAAGCTCGTCTTCAGGAGGGGAATCAGAACTCTGTTTTTCGGAATAAAGGGCTTCTTGAGCTAGATACTGTAATCGATGAGGACCGAATTGTTGGTCGTGATGATCAGTTAGATAATATTATCTCTTATATACGACCGGCATTGCAGGGAAATCGTCCGCCAAATATGCTTCTCTATGGTCCCTCAGGGACTGGGAAGTCACTCATTATCAATGCAGTTTGCGAGCAGGTTCTTGAACTCGCCAACTCACAGGGAGATCGATTCGGCGTTATTAAAATCAATTGTCAAACAGTCAGCTCTCATGACCGGGCTATCTACCGACTCGTAGAGAATGCTGCCCAGAAGGCTGGTGTCGATATTGGTGTCCCTGAGAGTGGTGTCTCGACTGACCAGAAGCTAAATCGATTTTATGAGATCTTGAGCAACAACCTTGATTCAATCATCATCATTCTTGACGAGATTGACCTCTTGCTGGGTCGACGACGTAATCCAGATGATGAACCGGCATACTCGAAGCTGCTTTATCAATTATCTCGAGCATCACACCTTGGTCGGATTGGAGGACACGTATCCGTCGCTGCAATTACGAATGATCCACGATTCATGCAGAATCTTGACGGACGAGCGGAGAGTTCTTTCAATCCACAGGACGTCATCTTCTCCGACTACGACGCAGATCAATTACAAGCGATTCTTAAACGTCGTAAAGATGCATACCAAGATGATGTGCTTAACGGTGGAATCATCCCGTTAAGCGCTGCTCTCGCCGCTCAGGATCATGGTGACGCCCGAAAAGCAATCGATTTATTCCGGAAGGCAGGAGAAATCGCCGACCGTGAAACAGAGGATATGGTTCATGAGAATCATGTTCGTCATGCCCAGAAAGAAGCTCGACGGGATCGAACACTGACCCAAATGCAGGGACTATCGACCCAAAAGAAGCTTTCACTCTACGCTACTGCTGTTTCTTCTGTCTACTCACAGCGCAATTTGGACGCTATTCCCAGTACAGTTGCTTATCGAGTGTATCAGTTTCTCGTCGATATTTTAGATGTTGAGGAAAAATCACGTGAATCTTATCTGAGATACATGAACGAGGCTGAGACGTATAATCTTGTCACGTCACAAAAACGGGGACGTGGTTTCGGTAGTGGTGTACATAAGGAATACACGTTTATTGACGACTCAGAAGTGGTGGTTGAGACTCTCGAAACTGACTTTCGACTTGAGGATGCTAAACACGAAGGAGATCTTATCAAATCTGTGGTCAATGCGCAAATAAACAATTTTTTTGAGGGAAGTTGATAGGAGAAGCGCTACCTCTGACATCAATTTCATATCGCACACGGGGGGTGGGATATCCTATACTTTTGACTCTGCGGACCTCTCCAAGTGATGACTTACTCAGAAGGTAGTGCCGGGTATGATGCAAAGTATCCACTCCCGAGTATCTCCTTACGGAGTATTACCTCAACAGTATGACAGTTACGATGCAGTATATCTAAAGATTCCACCGTTTCTCTCTGAGTTGGCAACGCTTGGAGTCGGGTCGTGGTTTTTTTACCCCGTCTCACGCAGAGAGCAAAGACACACATGATTCATCTGATGCCTACTCAGATAGCAGAGCATACTATGCTCTACTAATTGTCGAACGACATATTATATTGGATAATACTATATTTATGTATGATTTTAATCTCTTAGAAACCAAGATGCTGATGTAATTCTGGGTTATTCTGCACATCGGTACATTCATACGTGTGTCAGATACATAACTATAGTATATGGCAGATCTTGAGGAAGCACTGACCGAGTTGTGCGATTGCGAGTACCCAGCCAGCATAGACGACATCGCAAACAGGTGTGAAAATGTGACAATCGAATTTCAGGACGGCTCTGAAACGACACTTGATCAGATGCTTGATCTCCTTGATGACCCACCTGACACGTTTGAGTCGAGTGATGACCTATATCATACCCTGATGTCTCTTGCACCACAGGGGAGCGTTGGGAGAGCAAACTACGACGATCGAGGTTCAACTCACAACGCCAGAGAACAACAGTCATTCTAACTGTCTTTTAGCAGCTTCGGAGGAGCTACTGTATGACTCGTCGGTTTCTCTGTTCAGAGGCAGTCCGTAATTCAGCAGTACTGAGAGAGTTTGAGACCACGAACACCCCTCTCTAATATGTGCCATCCCACATTTCAGGGCGTCATAGGAGGGTTATCACAGTATTTATTTCACAATCTCTCAGTCGGATCAGCCGTGAGACCCTGTATGCGGATTGAATACTAACTATGAGGGGAGAAAAGATCTTTATACTGGTCTGACCAGTCTGTAAGTATGGGCAAATCCCTCCTCTATAACGGCTCGATTACCGTTTGTGGCGGTATTCTCGGGTTCAGGGTCTGA
Organism: Haloquadratum walsbyi C23; assembly: GCF_000237865.1. Classification (NCBI taxonomy): domain Archaea; kingdom Methanobacteriati; phylum Methanobacteriota; class Halobacteria; order Halobacteriales; family Haloferacaceae; genus Haloquadratum; species Haloquadratum walsbyi. The sequence continues at coordinate 29,878 of NC_017457.1, read as the reverse complement.
ATAGTGTAATTTCGGGGGAAGTGTCCCTCGTTCCAATACTCCTGTCAATTAGCGGAATTGCGATGGTATTCAGTGTAGTATCTGAAGCCGTTCTCTCATCCAATTCGTCTGATTCAATTCCTGACGACCGAATAGTGTGGTCTACGGTAGTGCTGACTCTCATCGCAGTTATCGCTGGAATGTGGTCTGTGATTGCTTAGTGCCGAGCGATTAGTGGGTTCTCTGTAATGAGTGAGTCCTGTGTAGGTGTGGAAAGTATCGTATGATACTCTAACCCCGTCCCGTACCTTACCTTCTTACAGTCATGCAGTAAATGTATCTCGTAATAATGGATTCCGCGTCGATAAAAGAGCACGTGGACTCGGCTCAGTCTGATATTGAAGACTCACCGCAGATGGGGGAAGCAACCACGAAGGCGTCCATACTAAACGATTTTATCGAACTTTTTGACTGGAGATCCCGACTAACACCGAACTAGAGTGCTCGGTGAAGGCGTTCGGTAAAACATTCAAACTCGATTATGCTCTGATACTCGGCGGGCGACCCCGTTGCTTTTGTTGAAGCGAGAGGACTTGACACTACACTCACTTCCACGCATCGGGAACAACTAACTGCATATCTACAGAACGAGAATGTCAGATTGGGTATTCTCACCAACGGACAGGAGTATGAGTTCTACTACCGATATCTCGGTGACAGTAATTCACAATTCAGAGTAGAAGCGGTTGAACATCGATTACACTTCACTCTCTTTTTAATTTCATATCGCACACGGGGGGTGGGGTATTCTATCCTTCTGACTTTACGGACCCCTCCAAGTGATGATTTATTCAGAAGGCAGTGCCGGGTATGATGCAAAGTACCCACTTCCGAGTATCTCCTTACGGAATGTTACCTCAACAATCTGGTCGGCTCCAATCTTTCCCTCGAGTAATATCTCAGGGCTTCGGCATTCAGCATCGATTGTAATGAGCCTCTCTTTGCTGTCAGCGTCAAGATTGATCGACTCATCTCCTGTATCATCATCAATGGCAATGTGCTCTCCTTCGGTATCGATATTGATCTTTTTTATCTGTCAATGTCGATGATAATGAATTTCACCTGCATTGTTTCCTCTGATACGCAGTAACAACGGGTGAGTTCGTCTGCGTAATTGTATATCGCTTTCCTCCGCTCTCAATTGCTCCAGTTTATAAATCGACTCACATATATTTGTACGCTCTTCTCAGATGAATATGAATGCTGAATTCAAAATTTATTCATATTTCATCATAATTTTTGGTCAATATTCTAAATGTGCTTTTTCCCGGGATCGTCTTAATACGATCACCCATTTCCGATTCTGTGATGAGCAGCACCGGTAACTGCTCACGATCTGAATCTGCATAACTGCGAAGATCATGCATAGAATCTCCAATTGTTTTTTCTATTTCCAGAAGAGCCAGTGGCACTGAACCCGCAAATTGTTTATTAAGAAGCTGGAGAGAATCCGCAAAAAGAACGAAATCGGGAGCACCAGACTCACCAGAGAAATGTCGTCGCTCAATTCGTAATCTACCTAATTTAAATTCAGATCCACCCTTTCGGGCGATTAATTCTGCAGTCTCAAATTTGTCTCTCAATTTCTCATCCAGTTTTCGGACGAGCATATCGTGGTTGTATTCAACCATGCTATGGTTTTTTAACGATGAAGTCTAAAAATCCGTCCTCTTGGAGAGAGAGGAAGTGGTCCACGATCTCCGTTTCCTCACAGCCGAACTCTGTGGCTAACTCCCTCTGAACGTCAGAGTTCAATACTACGTCATCATCTCTTCGTATAATCCATTCTAAGATACCTTTCTGTGTTGATGAAAGTGTGTCATGAACTATCTCTTGTATTTGGTCGTAAACATCGATTACTTTTGAGTATGTCCGAATAGTATCCTTGACTGTGCTTACATTCACGAATTTTTTGGAGATCCTATCTAATTGTTTCAATTCTCCTTTTAGTTCAAACTCCCTCGCTAATTCTTCAGATAACCGAATTTTCTGTCGGGTTTTTTTTTGCAATTTTTCTAATATATTCTTCGCATTGTCAATGTGATTCTCAAATTCATTATGAGCTGTCGGCAGTTCAGGAGCATCGAGATTAAACACTTCCTCTCGGATATCGATAGCTTTCTGATATTGATCATGCAAATCAAGAACTTCGCTTTCCAGATTATCCGGTACCTCATCGGTGCGAGATATGAACTTATCGAGTGATCTAGAGGCAATGTCATTTAACATACAGATACTTTCGGCTACATCCTCGAGTCTCTTGATCAGATTTCGAAGTGAACCTGCATTATCCAGTGCATTTCGTATTCTTAGATTTGCTGGACGGAGCGGGTCCTCAACTATCTCTGTATCGCTCAAGGCTTCGACTTTGCATACTATTCCTATTTGTTCCAGTTGCGAGAGTGACTTACCCACGGATTCAAATTTCTCATCAATAAGGGTGACCAATTCATCTGGAGATTCAAGTTGTTCGAGAAGCGATTTTAGGACGTCTCCTATCATATCATTCACACAGTCCTCAATCATCTTGATCCCGGTCTGATTTGAATCAAGATTCCATGGGTATGACTGCACTGTCCTGATTGCCTCTAAATTGTCTACAATCTCGTGTGGATTGTCTGATTGATCTGTAAGCCATTCAAATACTACCAACTCAAGCTCAGCGAGCCGTTCAGTTTTAATCTTCGTTTGTATTTTTTTGAATAAGCTCCCACTACGATTAGAGATATTAATATAATCATCGATTTTATTAGTTTTACTTAAATCTGATAATATATCACTCAGCTTGTCTGAGTCATCCCGCAAGTCAAAATTCTGTGCTAATTTCCGCACAGAATTAATTTTACTCCGAAGACTATTCTCGGTCTGTTCCATTATGTCCCGAGCATTTGTCACATGTTTATCGAACTCAGGTTTAATGTGAGTTATTTTTGAAGAGGTCTCCGCCGCAAGAGATGACTTGCGAATTTCATGCGCTGACTCATATTCTGTAATTAACTCTGCAGTATTAATAAACGAACTAGAGGAGACATCAGCAGTGGGATGAAATCGGTCAAGTGAAACCGATGCCATGTCATATAGAATTGAGACATCACTCTCTAAATCATTTATTTCATTGACTAACGATTGGATACTACTTGCGTTTTCAGCCGCACTCTGTGCTCGAGTTTCTATTGCAACCGGTATCGAATTAATCTCTTCAAGATCGTTGAGTTGCCTAATTTCTCTCTCGACCCGTGACCACCCCTTACGTATGTCATCTAAATGTTTAGATCCCTCACTAAACTTTTCATTAATGACTGTAGTAAGTTGCCGGAAGTTGTCTGACCTAGTGACTACTTCTTTAATGTACTCCTCGAGAATCAACTTGACTTCTGTTTCGATCGCTGTTGCCACCTCATACTGCGAGTCAATTGTCCATGGATAAGACCACAATGGCACAATCATCTCTAATTGCTCCCTAATGGAGCGGAGATCACTAATAGACGATGACTCAGTGATTGCATTACGGAGCAGCTGATTCACTTGCCTATTTTTTATTGGAAGCATATCTTGGAGACTGTTATGACTCTGGATAATTTGCTCAATCTCGTTTTTACACCCATCTATATCGGATTTAAATATCTCTATTAGACTGTTTCTCTCATTAGAATCAAGCACATCAATGTCAGCATTTATGAACCATTTATCAACCCTGTCTGCGAGTGATTGTGCCTCTGGATTACGAAGAATATCCAGTAAGCGCTGGTTTATATTATTAACTTCATCTGGATATTCACCTAGACCCATCGGTTCTTTATCACAAAAGTCCAGAATGTCCTGTTCTAATGCTTGATTATAAGCTATGCGAACACTTTCTTTTTGTTCAGATACCAGTTGATCAGTAAACCAATTCTCTATTTCTTCTTTTGTCTCTGTAACAGCCTCGTTAGCTTCCTTGTGATATTCTTTGTTGGTTTTTACATCGATGCCATTCATAATACCCGATAAATTCTCCATTGGGTCCGTCATATCTTATTGAATTTTATCATGGATTTGCTGAAATTCTTGTCTAGTGTTATCCCTAATATTCTCGATTTGGTTAATTTGGTCACTAAATTTAGACAGGTCATCAGCGAATGCTCTCAACGATTGTAACTCGTTCCGAGTCTCAGCAATCACCTGTTGCCAGTCCTCTTGCTGAGTCCGTCGTATATCTTCGCTCTGTGACCCAAAGTCAAGCATTGGTAGCTCTCGCTTGAGCGATTCAATTTCACTCAACCATTCATCCTGAAATACCCTCTTTATATCATCTCGCTCAGGAATGTCAACTACCACAGATGTTCTTTCGATATCCTCATATGATTGGTCAATTGTATCTAACTCATTCTCGAGGCTCGTTTGCAATTTGTTTATTTCTATCGTTTGGTTCCGGAGTTTGCCTATCCCGTTATCTATTCTCGACTTTGTATCTCTCAATCGAGTTTGAGCAGTGGTGTAGGCACTCGTCCGGAAATCCATATCATATCCAAATATAAACTTGATTAATAAAGAGTTACTCTGTTTCACCTCACGGATCATTTCTCGAGCATGATCGATTGTGGTATCATCATATGAGATTTTACCCTTCGGATAATTTTCCTGTAATTCATCAATCCTATTAAAATTCTCATCAATCTCATCTAATGTACTTTCCAGTTCAGTATGTTGAGTTTGATAAGAGTCTAATACAGATCTTTCATTATCTTGAATAAGACGAATAATATTGACTGCTTGTAGAATCCATTTAATAATCTGATTATTTCCATCTATCTGTGCTGTTAGTAATTGTGTCAAAGTTGGTTCATATTGGTATGCTGATCTACTTTGGTTCTGCTCGGAGTTTATCGAGATATCAGAATCAAGCTCCCGCAAAATTCGTAGAAGCTCGGCACTCGTAGTGCTATCACGATATAAATCTATACCAGTCTCAAAGTCATCAAAGAACTCTGATTGTTTTTTATTGTATGAATTTTGTATTATACGTTGGTATCCACTAATATTAGAGGTATAATCTCCTGAAAGTAGCTTCTTTTCAAGATCTATGTTCCGTATCGACCCTAGTAGAGACTGGACCCCCTCTCGATCTTCGTCAGCTGCTGCGGTAAGAATGAGATAGTCGATAATAGCTCCATCGCTCTGTATATTATCGCTCAGCCGACGATATAAATTAGAAGCTATTTTATTATTCGGTGAGACTGGTAACAGCGAGGACATTTGATTTTCAAACTCCTGCTGTTGCTCCGTAATAAGATCTTGAACTTGATCATTTATTTTTGGCAAATAATAATCGACTTTTCGAATATCTTCATCTGTCAGATTCTGCTCATCAGTCATGACACTGGTCGGGTCAGCAACCGGATTTTGTTCGAGAACGTTGTAGAGCAAACTTATTGCGAAGTTACTGAGCCGGCGCTCATCTAAGAGCGCAACGGTCAGCTTATCAAGTTCATATGCTATTCGAATCCGAGACTCCTTACTTTTTATATGAGTTGTGACGATATCTTTATAATCAGCATTTTTATTAGTTCCTTCATACTCCGATGTGCTTGGATTAAGTAATAGAATCATGAACAGATCATCTTTTGAAAACGCCCGTTGATTGATTTCTGCTTCTAAAAAAGGGTCTACTACTTCCTCTATGCTTCCTTCACCACATGGGATAGGGTAAACGCTGGTCTTCATCTCGGATCTTCCTGTAGAATTTTTCCAAAGTCTTTGAGACGTTCGTCGATCTCATCAATTCGATTTACTTTATCGACTAGTCCAGTGAGCTGTTCTTTTCTATTACGAGCGGACCCAGCGAAATCCAGCTGTGGATTGGTTACAAAACTAGGAAAAGCAGTAATTAATGTTTTAGGTGCGATTGAAACATACATTTCCTGGTCTACACTGTTATGTCCGTATTTTGTAAATTGGTTAAACATATCTGCAAAGTCTTGAGATATATCCTCCGTGGGAGTTGAACGGGTCATCTGAGCTAATTTATATAAAAAATCTATTGTTTCTGATTCACTTTCTTCATTAACCTCCTCTAGGGCGATATCATGCATGCGTTCACAAAGTGGGGAAAGTATTAATTCATGTGTTCTCTGACCCTTGCGGTACGTGGGAACATTTGCGTTTCCCGCCACAATTTCCCCTGCAGAATTTGCTATTCCTCTCAACACTCTCCTTGCATACCGTCGAAGGATATCCGAGGAAACAGAACTAGTGTAAATTGATGTGTTCTTTATACCAGCGAGGAATGCTGAGTGGATCTTATCAACTCCACTTGTTTTGGGTGCACACAACACTGGCGGAGCCTCAGACTTCATATATTGGCGGACCTTCTCAGTCTCAGTAAAATCACCTATATGATGGGGACCCGGTTGCAGGAGAAGATAGCTAATGAAATCTCTGATTTCGTTGGTAAATTTATTTAATCTCCGGTCCATGGACTCTAGATCGATCATATTAACACGTGACATAGCGTCTGGTATCTCTCGTAGCTGGTCATCAGTCTTATTGATTCCACCATTTAGAGCACTGGCTTGGCTTTGCAAAGCAATATTAATCCACCCTGGTCGACCCCTTGACATCCACCAAGCGAAATTTTCTTGTTGATACTCCAAATTCTCACCAAACAGTTCACTAATTCGATCATCAGGGTGTAAAATCGGAAGGGAAACAGGAGTTACTCGACGAAATTCTGCATGACCAATTTCTTGTACACTCGCATATCCAAAAGCCCCAATTAAGTAGAACGGTGGTTCTTGATTCCCTATACCAGTGACGACCTCCCTCAGTGGTCCTGTTGTTTGATCAATGAGACCCTCCAGACGAGGATAGCTTTCCTCCATTTCGTCGATCAATAGAACGATTGAATCCTTCTTATGAGCGATGTCTGAGATATCTTCATGTTCAATGGTCAGTTCGTCATAATCGAAACTGTCAGCATCATAATTTCCCTCTATTTGCTCAAAATACTCCTGCGGATTAGAAGAACGTGCGTTTGGAAGATACTGATTTTGATCAAATTTCTCATTTCGATCTATTTTAGCTCTAATAGTATCTAACTCGTCTTTACATCTGTCCTCTATCCAATTATATAAATACACTTGGGAAGTTAGCTGCTCCTCTGAATTGGAAATACCGACTTGATCTTCGAGATCGTCAATCAATTTTCCCAAGGTCACGTACAGAGCTGGTTTGTTTTGGTACGCCCAAGCATATCGAAAGGCATGCATCATAAGCTGGGTTTTTCCTGCTCCAATTGCTCCGATTACATATGTTGCTGGCACCCGTTGACCAGGGTCGTCAAAATCTTTAATCTGGTCTTGAATTGTCTCTCGACGTTTTTCATGCACTGTTGTTAGATCATTCCATTTCGTATCGATAGTCGGCGTCCTCCCACTCATATTTATTAATTGACTCAGCACAGGGGTATATTCCTTTCCCGGTATGACATAGTTCCAGGGCAGTTTGTGTGGCGTGACCGGGAATAGATAGATTCAGAGACTTGATCATCTGTACACGGTCAATCTATACTAATGGCTTTCTCATTGTTTATAACTCACATGGTCAGAATCCGAGTCGATTTATTACTAGACCACACACTCATATCGCTCCAGAATATCATCTCTGAGCAATCAATAGCCATATTCGTCGAGATTATGATCCAGTATGTGACTTACTCAGATGGTAATGCTGAGTATGATGTGAAATACCCACTTCCCAGTATCTCCTTGCGAAGTATTACCTCAACAACTTGGTCGGCTCCAATCTTCCCCTCAACTAATATCTCAGGGATACTGAATTCGGCATCGATTTCCTGAATAGAGCTGAATTCGGCGACTGGGGTAAGGGATTCAGCGTATATCATTAATGCCCTCTCATAATCGTCCGATCCTACGATTGAGAATTCAATAATATCAGAAAAGAGATCAAAATCTCCCACGTACAGTTTTTCTTGAAATGGTTTTGCATCAATCACGACCAGTCCTTCATGCAAGAGTTGTAAACGAAGCGAACCTGCATCCTTAGTTGCGAATGATCCCATATTAACTCCATGTCGAAGCGAGGGATAACAGAAGACACAATCTTGACGATTTATTGGGAGGCAAATTTCATTTTTATAAGCCACTACCTGTAGTTTCGTCTCAATATCATCCCGGTATGTCTGGTTAGATGGTCGCAGTCCTCCTTGTTTGATGCTCGGAATATCTTCAACATATGCTGAGTGGTATATATATTCTATCTCCATGTTGCTACCACTAAGAAGAGAGAAATCAAAATAGTAAACATTTATTCTAGTGATGAGCAGATCAAATACACACTAAACACATATTGACTATCACAATCTATCATTTCAACCCTCAAAATATATGCTGAGACTTGGACAGAGAGAAATTTTTAGCTATATTTGGGAGATATTAGTGAACACTTTACTCAATCTACACCCCCAATTATGACCAGTGGTGTTATTTCATATCAACAATCGCCCCTTTTTCAGCTAGCAATTGTTTCGATGCAATACATTTCTTGCCGCCAGAAGAAATCCAAACTGTAGTATTTGTGAAATCAATGTCAGACAGATCAGTTTTGTTCAGGGAAGCTCCCGAGAGATCAGCATTCGAGAGATTTGTCCCAGGGAGGTCAGCATCTGTGAGGTTCGCACCGGAGAGGTTGGTTTGAGACAAATCGGCTTTTTTCAGGGAGGCATCAGAGAGATCAACATCTGAGAGATTTGTTCGATTGAGGTCAGCATTCGAGAGATTTGCCCTAGAGAGGTTAGCCTCAGAGAGATCAGCATCTATGAGATCGGTGTGTGTGAAATCAGCGTCCGTGAGACTACTGCCGGAGAAGTCAGCTTGGTTGAGATTAGCGTTGGAGAGGTCGGCACTCGAGAGATTTGCTCCGGAAAGGTTAGCACGTATGAGATCTGCGCCCTGAAGAGATGCGTTTGAAAGGCGAGCGTCAGCAAGGTCAGCTTCCCTGAGATATGCGTCAGAGAGATTACCGCCGGATAGAATAGTTTGTGGGATAATATTGTGAGGCAAGATGGCTTCATCCTGTGGAATTGTGTATTCAAATCGGGCGTCTGTCAACTGAGCGTCTGTTATATCTGCATCAGAAACAGAGGCACCGGTAAGATTGGCTTGCGTGAGGGTAGCACCGGTGAGGTCGGCACCGGAAAGATCAGTTTTTGTAAGAGGTCTGGATCCGCTAGAGAGGTCAGCGTCAGTGAGATTAGCACCTGCGAGATTGGCATCACGGAGATCAGCGTCAGTAAGATCAGTACTAGAAAGGTCGGAATCAGAAAGATCCGCCTGAATAAGACTAGTATTAGAGAGATTAGCCATGCGAAGATCAGTGTTTGTGAGGTCGGCGCCTGAAACGTCGGTGAGTCGTGGGTCAAACAGGTCGGCGTTGGAGAGATCAGCGTTGGTTAGATCGGCACCTGAGAAGTCGGCATCGATAGCTGAAGCGAGTGTCAAATCAACACCTGAGAGGTCAGCACCAGAGAAATCAACATCTCTAAGACTAGCTCCACTGAGATTAGTGTCAGAGAGATCGGCGTCCCTGAGACTTGCATTGCGGAGACTGGCGTTGGAGAGATCAGCATGTGTGAGGGCAGAATTGGAAAGGTCGGCACCGGAAAGATCAGCTGTGGAGAGGTCAGCGCCGGAGAGAACAGCTTGTGGGATGATATCACGAGGTGAGACATCCTCATCATGTGGAATTGTGTACTCAAACTGAGCGTCTGCCAACTGGGCATCTGTCACACATGCACCAGAGAGAGAGGCACCCGTCAAATCTGCGTCAAGAAGGTAAGCACTGGACAAGTCAGTGTCTGTAAGATCAGCACTAGAGAGGTCTGTTCCAGTGAGGTTGGCGTCAGAAATATTAGCGCCGGAGAGTGTAGCTTCGCTCAATGACGCAGCCGAAAGGTCAGCACCAGCGAGATTAGCGTTGGTGAGGTTAGCACCGGAAAGATCTGCGTTGAGAAGACGAGCGTCGGAGAGGTCAGAATTGTACAGATCTACACCGGAGAGGTCAGTATCCGTGAAGTTCATACCGGAGAGATCAGCACCTGGTTTAATATCAGCCTCATCAGTCGGATTGTCTGAGTCGGAGGAGGTCATTGTTGGGTATCTGTACGTATGGTCGTTTTCTAATCAGTATAATACTGTGTCTTATTATACTACAGGAAGGTATTCTATGATTTCTGAAAGAGCCCAATGACGGATTGGGCGGACTGAACATATTCTCTCAGGTTGTGCACCGGTTAACTCTGTTCGATATCTCGAAACGCTCTCCTCTTTCCGCTTGAGTAAATACACGCTACTCTCTTTGATTCCATATCAAGAGGTAAGAATGACCAGTCGATTTGTCTGCAGTCGCCACTCCCTCACTGGGATCATCTCAGAGAACATCTTCAGTGAATGGAATTAAGCAACTTAATCCTGATCATAATATCCGTACTCAAATAAACGATCGATGCCTCTCTCAGATATTGATATTTAGCTTACTTGGCTTGCCAAGATATTCAGATACAACACTACCGTTCCTGCGGAAGTATCTGTAGACGTATGGTCCATGCTTTTCACCACCTTTCGTGCACTTACATGACGAATCACCACATTTCACCTTCTCCGTGACTACTGTGCCTCTGCCTGCATATTGACTTTCGTCTACTGGTTTGGCATTACTTGATATCTCGTCTTCTGATACGGCTCTATTTCTGTACTCAATTAGCTCATTTAGATACTCCTGTAGCTCCTCAAGCGTCTGATCATCTTGCTTTGGTATACCCTCTGCAAGATACTTTGGTAATGAATTGGGTGTTTCTGGTTGCTTCATCGCCTTATGTAACAAAGTTACAGTAATACTACTTATATTTTACATAAGATATCGTAGGGAGTAAGTATAGAATCGATATCCAGCTTACATAGAATTCATCAATAAAAAGTGACAATATCAATATAGTTAATCGTCGGACATGGCTTATTTCGCTGCGTGGATAATTATAATCACATACATCGATGAATAATATAATTTATCCGTAGGCGCTGTAGATTCAAAAATAAATGATATAATAAAAGTATAGATATATCTAAATTATCAAAAGAGACTGATTTTACAGCTCCCGATTCACATAAAATATCAAATTTATGATTAATTTAACAAAATAATATAACACCCGTACTATCATTATACTATTATTCGGCTGACTATACTGAGGTAATATACCGACCAAAGGTAAACTGATAAATCATATTTGTCTAATAATTCGTCATTTGTCATCTATTAGGCATAGAATATCCGTGCTATAATATCAGCTCCAGCAGCTCATAGGTACTGATCTTTCCCTATTAAACGGTGGTCGAGATATAAATTAACGAGCACATTAAGCTGGTATATTTTTGTTATAGTCTGCTCGTCCCGTTCTGCCATTAATGTACATGTGTGCTGGCTAAGCGTGAATTTTAGTGTGATAAAACTTAAGTATATGATTTTCATAACCTTATGTAACAATTGGATAGAGAAAATTATTTGTTACATAAGGTCGATTTAACATCATCCGACAACAGTCGATATTTGTCCTTTCAGACTGGGAATCACACCGTTGGAAATCACTACAATGATTACTGGCATGATTATGTCAATTTACTTCTCACATAGTGCTATTATGTTAATAATGAATCTAATTGATCACGACACGTTCGTTACTTACCAAGTGCCTGTTCTAGACGTTCTCGCTGCTCAATGACGTTCTGCTCTCGATATGATTCGTGGGTTGTTTCAATTGATTCATGCCGGAGAAGTTCCTGTGCGAGTTCTGCATCTTGAGCATAGAGATCGCTGCCGAGCCCTCGTCGACCACCGTGAGGTTTGAGATACTCTCCGTCGATATCAATGTCAGCTGCCTCACAGAGTCGTTTCATTACGGACCGCCCCCCATTTTTTGAAAGTGCTGGTGGTGCGATTTCGTACTCGTGGAGTATTTCAATCGATAACGACTCTTCAAGCACTGTCTTAATTTCCTCAGAATTCCACCCCTTCGATTCAAGACCTTCCTTGGCAGCGTCTGTGAGTGATGCGTGGTGACCTGTCGGGAATAGTGGCCAGTCTCCACTTGCTGGATTCAGCACCGATTTATACTGTTCAAGAGCGCCGACGACTCGGCTGGTCAAAGGGATTTGTTGTCGCTTACGATTCTTTCCGAACACAGTGGTGACACCCTGCGTGAGATTGACATCTTTCCATCTGAGACCGTTCCGGTGTTCATCACGTGGATCCGAGAATAGTTCGGCACCTCGAGCTCCAGTCAGAGCAAGCACTGTGACGACAGCCCGATCTCGAAATACACGTTCGACATTATCATCACCTGATTCCTCCAGAGCAGCATGAGTTCGATCCTCAACAAATTCAAGTAGTGCTTCTCGTGTCTTGACTGACCAAAACTGTCGGTCGTGATCGCCATGGTATTCTGGAAGCTCTTCCTTCACCCGATTCGGTTGAGCAGGGTTCGATTCGATCCGTTCGTCATCGACGCACCATCCGAGAAATGCTCGAACGATGGTGAAATATGGACCATTTGTATGGGCTGAAGCCGCTGAGAGGTTATCATCTTCGTCACGGACTCTCTTCCGTAGATGCTGAGCGTACCGTCGACAATCGATGATGCTCAGCTCTGTGAGGTCTGTGGTATCTTGATAATCGTCCAGATACTCTGAAAATGTCTTGAGAACTACCCGGTTGTTCGCCCGATAGTTACCAGAATCAAGGCTAGCAATCCGTGAATCGACTGCGACGTCCAGATTGGTTTCATCATTTGGAGCCGTGGATTTGCCGGGTATCATGATAATGAATTTGTGGACGGCGGGGACCCACTTTAGTTTACTGTGTCTTTTCGCTCTAAAACACAGTAAATTGTTCGAATCATCAAAGTCCTAATATCGACACTTTCAGCGTATCAGAATGCAAAAATTGGTTCTATAAATCATATATCGCTATACATAATCTCAGCATATGTCTTGAATCAGTCAAACGGATGTCCGAGTTCCAACTCAGACTGCGTCTGGTGATTATAATAATTATAAATTGTCCTGTTCTGAAGTCATAAGCTATTTACTCGATTTAGAAATAGAAGATCGAGCCTCTTCAAACCGCTTTGTAACTTCTTGGACAAGGTCTTCCTCAACGGCAGTTCGCAGAAGTGCATCTGTCATCTCCCGAGCGACGATGTTCTGATAACCTCGCTCACTAAGCTTACGCTCAAGCTCATATTTCATCCAAGAGTCGAAGTCGTTGATGTTCTCCTCACGAGCGTAAAAAGGACATTGTTCAGATACCTCGTATGAGAAGGCAGTTGTACTGGTTGGACTCAATCATCCTGAGAAAGTGGAAACGCAGTTTGAAGAATGTGGAACATTGAGTGACATTTGAGAGATAAATTATCTTTTATTATGCTACTGTAATTACGATATTTAAGAAAGTCTTGGAACAACGCATCAGCACCTCGTGTGCGCAAGGCACTTTTGATATTCGAGTGTAATCATGACATTTACACTGTCAAAACATAAAAAAGTCAATCTAGGGATCGAACCTTTACTCTGAATTCCGCATCCTTGTGCAACTGCTGTGCTATGTCAGAATCAAGCAAAACATCGTTCAATATGTCGAGATTCTCTCGTGTCCCATAGTTCTTGATTATCTGAACGGACATTCTATACCTATCGACCGTCGGATCATTTTGTAACCACCCCTCCAGTACTCGCCAAATACGGGATTTTGATATGAAACGGTCATCGAATCTCATCATCCAGCCAATAACATCTTTGTTCTCTGTGGTTTCAATCTCACTTAGCTCTTCTAAAAGATCACTATCATCAGGAAAGTACCTTTGTCGTTGGTTATCTGTCAAATGTGGATACACGTGGTCAGTGACCCAATCTTCCATATCTAATTCGTAAGCCTTCTTCGTAATTGACACCAAATCTACGTCAGAGATATCACACAGATACGGTTCGATAGAAACAAGCTGCCGTTTCGAAATCAGCTGAGATCGCCCGGTAGTTTTAAACCCAAAGTTTGTACCAATATGATTCAGCAGATTTCCTGGATCATCACTGTCTCCATACGCTTCCTCAGCCAGTTTTCTGGTTTGGGATGTTCCAATGTACAGTGCTGCTTGGAAAAATTCAGAATTGGTGTTGACCTTCTCCCAATGCCGATCTAAGATTTTCTCTGCACTTTCTCGTGGGATATCGAACAAAAGATTACCTAAGTCATAAGATAAACTCTCTGGATCGTCTGGGAAATATTGATTAAGAAGGTCATCAACCAACCTATGGGCTTCTGCCCCCCAAGCGTTCGATAAAACATTAATTAGACTGGATTTTTCAACGAAATTAACTGATGAAGAGTCTATAACCGTTTTATCAGCTAACCTCAGCCGTTCATAATATGCTCGGTATTCGAATAAATTATTCTCACTCGCACGTTTCAATTCCTCGATGTCACCCTCTGCTGTATTTTTGGCCCACAATTGAAACGCACTAGTTCGAGTTCGGTCGGCATTGTTGTTATCCGTCCAGATCTCTTTCATTCGTCTTTTTATCTTAGCAGGAAGAGCCTGACCACCTAGGTTTCTAGGACTCCAAGGATCTAGGAGTGTCGTTGCCCACGGGGATATTCCATCTGTTTTCCTCATATTTTCACCTCGCTCCTTTACCACGAGTTCCAGTGCTTTCGAGTCGGGAACCTCACTCAGAATAGACACGAGATAGCGTTCCATATCCGAGGATTCCTCTACTGTTTTAATCAGATATTCTACTTGGTCTTCAGATATATCCCGCCTGAGAGAGTGTTTTACTTCTCTATAAACATCACCAGTGGCGATTTCGACGTTTTCGTCACCAATATCACTCCCACTCGGTAGTGACTTCCATCGAGTGATTACCTGATCGACGAGGCTGCTATGTTCGGGGATGCAACACTGGAAGCTCGCCCATAGAAATCCCGACAGAAACTCCGGATTTTCTCCGTGACGCTTCCAACATTCCCTGATACCTTGCTCTAACTCAGTTTGAGCAACAAAACCAGCGAGACGAAGTGTTGCTTCAACATGCTCAGCATCTACTGACGAGAGAATCTCGGAAAGTTTGTCTATATATGCATAGCCCCCTTGATGCATCACATCGTCGAATACAGAATCTCGCCGGGAGTTATTTACATTCGGTGACCCATAGTTACTTTTACAATATTGTATTCCTGCCTTCAAGTCACCATTCCTGAACCTTGCCAGCAGAACTATCGGAAACTGTGGTAATGACTCAGCTAGTTCAAGAACTTGTTCTGAGTCTGTTTGATAAAGAATATCCATTGTTTCATCAAGTATACTATTAAGAATCTCTGTGTGTCCTCCCTGGTCATCTAGCCACCGTTGAAACTCTGCGGCTACCTTCTGCTCATATTCTGGAAAATCTCCATTGAGCCTACTGATCGCTTCGATGAGCGAAAGAGGGTTGCTTTTCCGCAGTTGTGAAAGGATAGTCTCAGATGGTCGGAAATATGCGATTGCAGTCCCAAGAATTGAGTAATAATACGGGTCGTTTAGGTAGGTATGCGTGGTACTATCTCGGTCCATTTGTTCGATGCCGGCGTCAGCGAGCAGAAAGTCACGAATTCGGTCATGACGAAAGGACAGGACTCTCTCTTCTCTTTGTTTCAGAATTGCAAACAGTTGCTCTTGCTCAGATAAGTTTCGAATCCCATCTAAAATTCGTTGGCTAGACCATGACCAATCTTGTATATCTCTCCATTCCGGGTTTAAATTTTTAGCCTTCATTATATTATGGGACAACTCTTCAACAGCTCGCTCATAGTCTCCAACGATTAATGATTCATTTAAATTTTCACTCGCCATCTCAAAAGCGTATTCAGAATACTCACTAAGAACCTCTTTCGAAGTGTCTGGTAGATTATCAATAGTTTCTTTACTGCACATAAGTTGACCGAGTAAACCGATCAAATGTGGATCTCGACCCACTTCCTCTGCAAGATTACGAGCTTCCTCATCCGAAAAATCGTGTCCATGCTCGTTTGCGTGTAGCTGTATAAGCTCACCTGCGTTCTCAGCGGAAAGCGCCTCAAGTTCGATGGGCTCAGCGAACTCATTTCCAGTCATCTTACGCTTTTGTTTGCTCCAAATTCGGGGCCAAAATGGGCATAGAATGGTAATTGGCAATCTACCTGAACCGGATTTATGCCCATTCTTGGATTCATCTGTGGTGTTATTCAATCCCTCCATCCAGTTTTGTAGTTTTGCCAGCAGACGAGACGGATTATTTGCACGGTTGAGATCATCGACTACAATCAAAAGCTGTGAATTTTCCTCGGCGAGTTGTAGTGCCTTTTGACCTGGTGTATGCTCTAGACTCGAGTTTAAACGCGTAAGTCCCGATTTAATTGCCTGAGCTAAAGATTTTGAATGTTTAATATCTTCTGAATCAAGCCTCAGTGCTGGCTTTTGATTTGCTCTCCAGCGTTTCAGCGCCTGATAGGAAATAACGCTTTTTCCGAATCCAGAATTGCCAACTATGGGGACGAAGTGGCTTCCAACACCGGAGCTACGGGCATTATAAAGTATTTCTGATAGTTCCGGACGCTCTATCTTTACACCGCCGACAGAGGTATGAAAACTCTGTTTATATGAATTGAGACTATCCTCTGATAGTTCTAGCAGAAGCGGCTCAGAGAGCCGTTTTTCATCGATATCAAAATATTCTTCACAGATATATTGTCCATCCGGATCATTCTGGAGAAATTCGCTAATACGGTGGACGTCCCAGATATCAACAGAAATGTCACGACGATTAACAGTATGATAAACATCTTGCATCAGTTCACTATTTAATACACGGTTTGAGACTAAAACTGCTGTAAACTCTGCATTGGGAATATTTTCACGAATCTTATCTGATTTATCAGCAGCTTTAATCAAATCTCCCCTAGGATCATTATCTCCTGCGTCTGGATTAGCAAGCCATTTTTTCTCTAAGTTTGATTTTTGAGTTGTAGTAAATTCTAAAAATATATAATGTGGTGGATCCGCGTCGAGAACCTGCCCTAGCCCATCTACAGGATCATTAATTGGCTTACCCTCTGTATTGATACCGGTCTGAATAACAGCCTCATATTTTTGATCGCTCCTCCGTAGGACTTCAGTTGCGAGATTTTCGAATTTACCAGTGTCACTCATCTCAGATATTCTGGTTTTTAATGACATGCTCAATTATCTGATAGTCAATTATACTGCCTTCATGTTAATATCTAGTGGTTATTTGAATGAATGCTAAACATCGCATTTCATGCAAATGAAATCATATTCGGGTCAGCTTTCCTCGTAGTTTTAGATATCAAAAGCATCAGAACTGAGATGCCATACGGACTGCATATGTAATGACTATGCAGACCGCCGTCACTAAGCTGACCTTCTCCTTGGTATCGGAGTCAAGTAAATTATGTTTCAGTAGATCAGCGCTGACGAACGATTTTTGAATAGAGTCAGATTATGATATTTTAATGGATGGTATCGAAAAGACTCTCACTAACGGACCCGCTATTTTACGGGCAATCGGTTCTCTGCAGTCTGCAATTATATTACTGCTAGTGGTGTTTCGGCTATCGGAGTTGTTTTGAGTCGATTGGCTTGTCATGCGCATCTATGCAGTAATCGGGCCCGTGCTAGTGCCATCGACGCTGAGAAGTATAGTAGAATTGATATAAGATGATTCAAAAAACCAATATAAGTATTTATTGAAGACATGACATATACAGGTGAGGCGATGATTCTCGGAGAGATACCGTGATCTCTGATCGAAACCAGTGAAATAATCGATTTTTTATCACGAAGGATTGCCAATATTTCTCAAATTCACCATCGTGATTATTTGCAGACTTGAAGAGGGGTATCAATTTAATTTCAAATAAAGTCGTCACGTCGGCAGCTGCCCTGCAGTGATCAGAGTGCGACCCAGAACGGAATATAGCAAATCTAAGCCAGGATTTATTATTTGGAGTATGTATGACTAATCTCAAATACGTTGAGGAGAAACATACTGCCCCGTTAGAGGTGGAAACACGTATGATCGGGAGTTGCAATTAGCCGTCGATGATCTAACTGTAGGACGGAGCGTGTAAGTTACCTCATGTTGGTTTACTACCAAATCTGTCTGATATGCTACGTTGTTCATTAGTTGTGTTCACTACATTTGTTCAGCATGTTCATGATGTGTATTCATTGCATATGTTCACTAGTTGTGTTCACCACATACATTCATGAAGTGTATTCATGAAATCGTCTGGCGAAGTTTCAATACAGTGGTCATATATTACTCACGTATGTTGGCATACTCGACATACAGCGAGGCAGGTGGGGTAGGAAAGACCACAACGGCGGCAAATCTAGCTGTTGCACATGCTCGTGCCGGATTAAAACCGCTCGTCGTCCCACTTGATCCACAGGACGGAGATCTATCACGGCTGTTTGGTGTTGATACTGACCGAACAGAGTCAGTCGACAACGTGGTTCGCCACATGATCCGTCGTTCAAAAGGCGAGTTTGGCAATCTGATTCGAACGGTTGAGGGGGTTGACATCATTCCAGAGCATAACATGCTCTCCGACCTTGCGGAGTATCTTCAGCGTGAGAAAGAGCAAGCGGAAGCAATGGGTGAAGCATTCGGGATGCATTCCCAGCTTTTACGCGTCCTTCGCAAAGCAGGGGTACCAGATCAGTATGATGTCTTGATCTGTGACCCGCCTGCAACGGAAGGACCACATCTCTATAATGCAATCAATGCGACTCGTTCACTCGTGATTCCTGTCGAACCGAGTGCAAAAGGACGAGCTGCAGTTGAAGGACTGGAATCGCTCGTTGCTGGGTTCGAGTCACAGTTGGATATCGAAGTTGGTGTCCTCGCAGCAATCCCAATCAGATTCAAGAATACGCGTGATCAGAAGCAGATTCTCACAGAGATTACCTATGATATTCCTGAAGTGATTGGTGAAAGAGCCTCATTAATGGAAGGCTGCTGGATGCAACAGTGTTCTGCCTTCCAATACGTCCGAGAACACCGTACACAGCGACGAGATTACGAAATCGAAACGCTAGCACAGTTCGACCGGATTGCTCGGCACTTAGAGGATGCAATTGATATTGAAGCACCGAATCCACCAGAGCCAGGGGATGTCGAACATGAGGTGATCTCAGCATGACGGGTATGAAAGAAGGTGCCGGCGAAAACCCGTTTTCGGATGACACAGATGAGCTGGATGAAACGGAGTCAAGTACAGAGCGTAATCAGCAGACGCCAGATAAAACTGAGGATCAATCTGACGTAACCGAACATATGAAACAAGAGCGTCAGAAAATGCGAATTCCATACAAGTTTCGGCGTGATAGTGTTCAGGACGGTCGGAATCGTGTTCCGTTATTCCTGCAGGAGGAGACGAAGGGAAACGAGCGTGATGCACAACGAGAACTCGAAGATCGCTTTGACGGAGACGTATCGCTGACAGATCTTCGAGAGGCAATAGCATTAGTCGGACTCAATCATCTCAACGAAGTGGAGGCACAACTTGAGGAGTGGGGATACGGAATGAAGTTTGAAGAATAAATTATATTATACGTGTAAAGACAGATCCTAACCACTTTGGAATATAGCTAAACACTAATCCTAGTAACATTACTTGACACATACATATAGGAAATTATGGCTTGTGTTCCAACACCACTAAAGAAGCCAACGGCGTGTGCAAGGACGTTAACGAAGATCCCAGATTGTACAGGATTGATCGGAATAATGCTATATAAAAAAAGACAAACAACAGCTCCATACCCGACGATCTGAGCAAGGTTCTTGCGATTATCAGTTATGCGATATCGGAGGTGACCTGGCTGCTGGAGATCGGTTCTTGAAACGAATAGGGTACTTCCTAATGCAAGAGCAATAATGATAGCTCCAGCGACTTCTAGTGTGAGGATCCCATTAGCAGCCATGAGGAGACCTAACCCAATCAGAAAAATTAGTAATACTACTTGTACACCTGCCTCTTTCCCATACTCGCCAGCAATAAAGTGTCCTATTGTAGCAAGAAGCATTCCGCCAAACGCACTTACAATTCCCGAGAAGCCTCTTGATGTTGCCTCGTCAGCTAGCAACCCAGCATGCTGATACAGCATTACGTAGTCAACGAACTTCGTAATCGGTGGTACGACGAGAAGTAGAGTAGCCACAGTGATCCAGAAGCGCTGTCGGTCACGTATTTCTGCCCGATACAGGGAGTATACGAATCCGATTGCGACTACGTACCCAAGCAGGTTTGAGGTGAGATGTGCGTTTGATGTGTGTAGGACGACTGTTGTCCAAATGGTGATTATGCTAGCATCCCCGTAGGTGAATAGTAACTGATTATACATAGCATCTGACAGAAAAAAGTGAATAGTTGCGATCACCACTGGAATTATCAGTAATATAAGGATATCAATCAAAGCCAGTCTATACTCTTGCCAACCGGACATTTTGCTCCTCATATTTATAGAGTTGATTAGTGATCGTATTGTCTGTCATCGTTCTAGACGCACGGAGTGAGAATATCTGGAGATTCACCGATGAGACATATCCAGATATTTTCATCAGGATACTCACATCGATTTATGTTGACGGTTTTAATCCATCGACTTGAGTTACTTCAAACCGTGCCCCGCCTTCAGAGCCCTCTGTAAGGGACATCTCCCATCCATGAGCTTCAACGACCTGTTTCACGATTGAGAGTCCAAACCCAGTACCTTGATTAGTCGTCGTATAGCCCGCTTCGAATACATCGTCTCGCTTATCTGCAGGAACTCCGCTTCCATCGTCTTCGACATAGAATCCATCCTCAAGCTCACCAATTGTGACTGCCACATCCTCGTTTGTATGCTCGATTGCATTCCGCATCAAATTCTCCAATAACTGTGCGAGCCGATTGGGATCTGCTTCGATACTCTGTGTGGCAGTGATATCGATATTAACTGTTGCATCGGCATCAGTTGTCTCAACATTCTGCCGGCAGTTCTGAGACAACTCGGCGAGATTGACTGACTCTGTGCCGTTTATTTGTTCGTCTGCACGAGCTAACGTGAGAAGATTTTCAATCAGGTCGTCCATCCGAGTCAGTGCTGAGTCAATCCTGTCAATTCTCTTATTATTACAATTACAGTCCTCACGAAGAAGTTCCACGTTTCCTTCTGCAACAGACAGTGGGTTTCGGAGGTCGTGACTCACGACACTTGCAAACTCATCCAATCGTTTGTTTTGACGCTTGAGTTGTTTTCTGTCCTCAGCGAACTCGGTAATGTCCTGTGCAACCGCCATCACATGAGTGATCTCTTTACTATCGGATTCTACAGGTGTCACCCGAGCCCGGTATCGGTCACCGTTGTACTCCTGCTCAGCAGTGGTCGCAATCCCGTCGAACGCCTGTTCATATTGATGGCAGGCTTCATCCGCAAGTTCATCAGGGAACACGTCGTGTGGGACGTGCCCCTCAATATCCGAAGGCGACAGGTCAGCTCGTTCTAATGCTTCGCCTCGAGCATAGACATACTCGAAATTTTCATTGATGAGGTATACTGCACCATCGGGGAAATTCTTTGCAAGTGTCTGATACTTCTGGTTTAATTCAGCCAACTCTTGTTTTCGATGTTTGATATCAGTAATATCACGGGTTACACCGGCAATATACTCAACCTCCCCGTCGATGACGACTGGTGTAATTCTAGTCTGCCAATGAACAGGGTCATCGCCAATCTGGAGTCGCTCTTCGTATTCGAGTGTCTCTCGTTGCTCGACACAGTTCCGATATTTCTGTTCAACTTTTTTTACTTGACTTTCATCCAGTACATCCTGTATCGTCTGTCCACAACTTTCCTCAGCTGAGACGCCTGATGCGTCTTCCCAGGACTGATTAACTCGTTCAATCACAAACTCTTCGCCGACACTGATCAAAAATCGAGAATCCTGCGTATGCTCAAAGAACGTCTCAATCTGTTCGAGTCGTTGACGACGTTCGTGCTGTTGTGTGATATCACGGATTGCACCCCGAATTTTGGTAACATCGTCACTATCATATACCGGCTCACCAGTGGCACGTACCCATTTTTGTTCATTTTCAGCAGTAATGAGTCTCAACTCAATTTCAAACGGTTCGCCGTGGGCATGACAGTTGCTTATCGCTGTTTCAATTTTTGCCTGATCATCAGGATGGCAAAACTCGATTCCAGTCTCCAGTGATAGCTCAAACTCATCATCAGGATCAATATCGTGGATTGCGTATGTTCCCTGCGTCCAACGTGCCTCACCCGTTTCCATGTCAGCTTCCCACCCACCGACATCAGCCAACTGTTCGGTGTGTCGGAGCAGATCTTGGTTTCGTTTGAGCGTTTCTTTGCGTTCAGTTCGATCTGTAATATCTGTATAGATAGCAAATCCACCAGAACCATCATCATAGACAGCGTTCTGAATCAGGAATTCACGCAGACCATCTACAGTCTCACGGGTTACCCTCCGAGATTTGAGGCGACCACCTGCTTGAACGTATTGATTAATTGCTTCAGCTTCATCAACTCGATCGTCAGGAACGATGTGGGCGTCGAGGGAGTCGCCTACGAGCGTGTTGGCTTCATATCCAAATACATCCTCAAAAGCCAAATTCACGTAAGTCACAATTGGCTCGTCGGATTCATATTGAACTTCGACGATAGGTTGTGAGAGACGATCAAACAGGGTTTGAAATCGCTGTTGCTCTTGTTGAACTCGTCGCTCAGCCTGTGACTGGTCGACAGCGTTCACAATCCGATGAGCTAGCAGTTCGTACTGTTCATTTCCAGATGATTTCTGGAGATACTCAGTCACTCCGGCAGAGATAGCTTCGCTGGCGATTGTTTCGGATCCTTTGCCTGTGTACAGAATAAATGGGAGATCAGGATACTCCTCTCGAACAGTTTCCAAAAAATCGATTCCATCCATTTGAGGCATATCGTAATCAGAAATAATACAATCGAATGTCGAGCCAGCGAGGCGAGCAAGCCCATCGTTCGCACTAGTGGCGATTTCGGTGTTGAATCGGTCATTTTCCCGCTCCAGAAAGGTTGTCGTCATCTCGGCAAAGTCGAATTGATCATCAATGTGGAGGATACGAATTGTATCCTTATATTTCTCTTCTGTCGTCATATTCAGTTACTCATGGGTGTATTTTTGTAGTATCATAAAATCTCTCGATACAGTTGCAGTTACCATCATAAACAAGATAAATATTATTACTATGATCATTATGAATGAATACGCAATCTGTGTTGGTTCAGACCGCACTGATGGAATGAACGTGCATACATCTCATATAGAGTCTCCTCTGAGTAGACCCTGTCACGATTACGATTGGGGCAATTCTAGTTTCCCAGTGTGGTGAAATGTGCTAATCTAAGAGGTCTTCAGTGGAGGCAGATCCGTGTCTACATCGGCTGAATACCGTTCATTATCAATCATAATGGTATATCCCTCAAAAAATCAGCAACTGAATCATACTTTACAAATTGTTCTCCAGCCATAGAATCGACTTTCTGAGCATGAAACACGAAAGTGATTATAGATCTGCTGATATCAGTATATTCAACACATATTACAGCATTTTTTTGACTATGTAAGTAAGAGTGAACTCAACGGCGGAGGAACTCGACGCAATCACAACTCGTGATATTGAGTAGGAATAAGCATCGACAGCTTGCACAGAAACGCTGGTATAATATTATTGATAATTAATGGTTGTGATAATTTCGTCCCTTATGTAAAATATGGAATCAATATATTACATAAGATATCCTACTTTAGACGTGATCCTGATACGCATAATTCCAATAAAACCTATATCAACGGTGATAGAGAACTCATTATGTCATTCATAACCCGATAAGGGGATCAGGTAATTGTTTGCCCAGTATTGAGAAACGGCAAGACGTCTTGTTGAACGGCTCAATGAACTAAATAAAATTTCTGCACACAGATTTGTTGGTCAAAACAACTCTGATGACGATGGAATGAATCAAGCTGAGCAAAAGTGAGTGATTGAAAAATTTAACACGCAGTAATCGTGTGAGTGCAATATCGTGCCGTTCTATCACGATGATTGCACTTACACAGCTACCTCCAATGATCTGTACGGGAGTACTCACGTGTGAATTGAGCCTCCTGCTCATACTCTTGATACTAGACTATTATAAGAAAACAATCGTTACACCCTCAATCACCGATTGAGTAAGTGGGATGAACCTAACTTAGAGGTAGTGTTTGTCGCTGAAACTGAGAAATTAAAGCGTATCGTCAGAGGGACGCAAGTTAAGCCTCGAATGGCTCTCAATTCAACGTTTATGTGTCCAAGTTGTGGCAAAGAAGTTACCTTTGACTCCTCGTCAAGTGAGTTGCTTGAGTATTTTAATCATAAAGATGGCTCTTCTGACTGTTTTGCCAATGACGCTGCTTCTGACGAGCATCGACTTGCCTCTGAAATCTCGCTGCAAGCTATTTATAATCGCCTTGCTCGAGATACAAATAAACCAGTAGAGATTGACACCGAACGATGGGTTGGTGAACAACCAGATTTCATTTTCGCTGATGTGCGTGTTACTTCGCCGGCATATATAACAGCAGAAATTTTCTACAAAGCCAGAAAATTCAATCTTAGAGATCGTTTTGAAGTTCTATCTCAAAATGATTATCAAACATATCTGATAATCCACACTGAGGGATGTCATGACCCCGATGAAATCAATCGATATATGTCCCGAGTTTCCCCGCTAAATGTTGGGTATTTTGATCCTCACTCAATGGAGATTGTTCTCGGAGATCTGTTCTCTTGGGAACAGATCAATTTTAATAAGAAAAACAAGGTGCCAAACTATCTAATATTCAGTGGATAGCAAAATATACTTGATCGAAATTCATGGGCTTCTGCTTATATCCATACCACAGAATCGGCATATTCAACTGGACACTCAATCACCGATTGAGTTGATGATGAGTTTGCAGACATAAGATATGATACGATGATTCTGATCGTCTAATCTAGGACATATGATGTATTAACTCAATTTGTATGGAAAACTCCCAATTCAATACACGAGACTATGTGGCGAAAAAATAGTGTGGAGATAGGGAATCTGGTTATCAGGACTGATACTTATTTCTCAGCGCAGCAGGATACCACCATACAGCCCCCGTATCTCCGACTTTTTTCATACTCAGGTCGTCCATTTCAACGAGCTTTTTTAATCGGTCAAAAGTACCACGATGCCCGATTTCGAGTTCATTCGATACCTCTTGAGTCGTTAACACTGGATCTGAAGCTTGACGAAAGACAGCAAGAATATCCTCATCAGCGACAGTTGGTTTCCGACCTGGAGAGCCCATTTATCAAGAACAGCAGTAGCAAAATCATAGGAATTTGCTCATTTAAGAGAATTAGTTCTTACAAAAGAATTAATATAGATCAGGAGAAATTGATTATATAGATGTTCAGACAAAGAAACCACCCAGTTCAGCATAATAATATACAATACTCAACTTACAATCGGCTAAGCCAAACTGGGCGTGTATGATATGGTTGAGATACCAAGAGTCGTTACGCAGTACGCTGACCAATCAATATCCGTAGTATACCATTCTCTTCGTGCTTCTCGACGACGGCTGGTGGCTGGACTTCTTGCTCACCGGGCGATCACTGCGTCTACAGGTATGAATTTAGTCAATTTCATCAAGAGTGATCAAAAAGCTGCTCCTGTCGTGACAGTACGGGATCTTGCTCGTGAAGTGACTGCTATTGAGGAGGATGTATCAGTCGAATCTGCAACTGGAGATTCTTATCATAATGTCTATACGTCGCTGATTCAGACTCATCTCCCCAAATTAAATAATGTGAGTGCGATCAAATACAATGACAGTCGTAAGACTGTTTCACCTGATCGAAATCTTCTACCGCTCATCGTAGTGGTTACGTCCACATCACCCGTGGCTCAGATGCTTTTTGACGACACTATCGTAGATACATAGAGTGGTATAGTCCTGTCACATGAGGACTCACCTAGCGACTGACGACATACTCAGCTGCGAGATATATACTAATAATCTCCCCAGATTAATTACACCACCTACCGGGAGCATCAATGCGCAACCCACACTACGCTGATACTGTTTGGTTGAATCCTAATGTCATACTCTGGAATCCCTACTGGAATTTCCTTCTGCTGATATGTCGCCTCTTGTGGGCTGAGAATCTTCGCAACAACGGTCATGTTTTTTGCCACACCTACAAACCCCGCTGCGAATTGACCTGTTTCACCACTATCAAGCATGAATCCTTCCACAGCGAATCCCCTCTCTCCACCTTTTAAACGGATAGAGACATCTAATTCACTATCACGCTTATTACTAATTAAAAACTCAGAATCTTTCGAATCCTCTAATTCTGGCAGACATCCACTAGATAAGAACAGCCCGGAGATAGCGAGGAATTTCCGCCGGATCATATCTGATTGTTTATCTATGGTGAATGAAAATTTAACTCCGATTTTCTGGATGTGAGACATAAGGCGTTAATATTGGTCATATTTTCTCATGATCAATCACGCTAATGTGTTCTTATACTGCTATGGCCACATCTTGAACAGTATGTTATTGATACCATCAGCCTATCTAAGGGATAACAAGCCCAGCGTAATAGTGTCGGATCCTTGCTGGGATTCCACCTGTTCGTGCTACATATGATTGAAATAAAGAGTAAAAGCCGAAGCGTGAATCTCAGTCAGTTACTCGCCAGCGGTTATAATATTCATTTACTTCCTCTGCGACATTAGATTGGCTCATCTCAGCCAGTACTGTTTGTATCATTTCGTATGATGCATCGACAGTTTGCAGTAATTCACTGATAGTAAATTCACCGTCTGTTGAATGTACGGCTTCAATAACCTGTTCGTGTATTTGATCACGGCTGGGTTCCCAGCAAACATGACTACACCAATTCAATACCGTGTCTTCGTCCACATCCATCTTTTCAGCCACACGTGTACATGATCGTGGGTATCCACCATTTATCAGTAGGTATCCAGCAACGGCTTCCTGTCCTCCGATAGCTACTTCTACCGGTACTGCATCCCCTTCTGGTTCACTGAACGGTCCGTATGTATTCCATAACCCGTATGCTAGGCGGGCTTGACTCAGTAAATCAAACGTCATATCGATATATTGTTTGTTGCCATCAATCACCTCACCATGCATTCGAAACCGTGCTGGTTCCAAATCAATGCTAGTTATCTGAACCGTCTCAGAACAATCTACGTCAGTAATTAGCCAAGCTCTTTCATTCTTATCTAATACCGTTCCGTCCTCTACGATTTCTTTACGCCCGTTGTATGCCCCATGTACTAACGACATATCTACAGATATGATGCAGTTTTATATACCATTATCTAAATGACATGAACATCTCTCAATCTCTCACGGTACTGTAGACACGAAGTGAGATACTCTGATCATCTGACCCGCCAATCAGCGTATCATCTATGCGAAGACTATAGATTAATTATATCATCTTATCGAGAAAATCAGTAGTCGGTCCATTCCACATCGATACCATCTGAGTGGATGTCGATCTCATACTCTTCAGAATGAGCGGGAATCTCCGTTTGGTCATATGTCGTTTCTTCGGGGTGATCAAGATCCACAGTAATGATGATTTCCTCTGTATCTTGTAATCTTGCTGTGAATATGCTTGTTTCACCACTATCAACGAGGAATCCTTCTTGATCTATCGTACCTCCATTTTCATCTTTGATTCGAACAGAACCTTGTACCACGGTGTCACAGCTATTGATGACAAAAAAGTCAGAATCTATGAGCAGTTCCTGCTCAGAGCTTGATGAACATCCACCGAGAGAGAAAAACCCAATTGCAGCGAGGAACTTTCGTCGATTCACATCACACTATCCTTGCACAATAAGAAGAATTCTATTCTAATTTTCTGGATATGAGACACGACAGTATCACTGATTTGTCAGTGTGAATGAATTTAGGCTGGTATACTGGTGTTTTGACTACCTAACCCAGGGGGTAAATGCCCGCAGATGCGGGTTCACTATTAATATTATAACGCCACATAAACGCAGTTGAAATATTTCAATTCCTTGTTACACTATCCCCCTATATTCGTGTTATTGATAACTCAACAGACGTGGTGGGAGTTCCCGAAGTGTTGATAGAGGGTCAGAGTAAGCCTGTGTCATTGTCATCCCATCCACTGCGATAATCGTTCAATGTTTCACGAACATATGATTGAGAACAGTCGCAGTCTGCTGCAATTTGTTTTGGATTTGAAACACCCATATCGTACTGATTGAGAATACAATCCTGCAGTTTGGTTGTATCATCATCGCCGCCCCCCAATCCAAACATAGATACGAATAATATCAGCAAATCATCTAAAAGCATCGTCAAGTTGGCGACTCACAATGATAATCTTCGCCGGTCTCATGAAGACAGTCGCAGAGAGTGGCTTAATAAGTAACTTTCACGACATTAGCTGTCCCAATACCAGCCATAATCTCCTCCTTGGAGCCTACTAATCAGTCCAGCATCGCTTGCATCGTCGAGAATTGGCTTCAGAGTTTTCTCATAGAAGACGCTTTGATTCAGATTCGACGCCTGCGGGTCAACGGTCTGGTTCGTGACTGTGGCATCACGATCTTGGCAACCTTCGAGTAGACGCCTTATTGGAACACGCTGATGCTTACCAGTTGCCTCATTACGCAGATATTGGAGTATCACAACCCGCGTATTGGTTACTTCCTCACATCGGCTGTCAGTCCACCCGGTTCGGTCAGTGATAAACTCCTGTATCGACCCTCTCTTTACATCATCCTCAGCTGCAGTAGAAACATCAGCCGTGTCAGGTGTCTCGTCTATTCAGATAATTTTCTCCCCCACATTTGGCAAGTGTATCATGTCACCGAAGAGTAGTGACCAACACAGCACAGCGTCTGTTTTCATGATTCAGACAAGAAGAACACGCACGTTATGAAGATCACTGTTTCTGCGAGACCGACCGGCTATACCTTATGTAATAATTGAGCGAAAGAAAGCAGATTGTTACATAAGGAAAAATCGAAGTGTCGGTAGCAACGTATAATAATTCAATTGAACTATTTTGAATGGTAATGTTCGTGAATTTTCCTTTACTCATACGAACGAAGAATATTGACTTATACCTCCAAAATACACAATCAAACCGTTAAATATCTGAGAGAACAGACTGAACGAGACATTGTGGACAGTATTTCCAAAAGAAGCAACCACTAGCCGTTAGCCAAGATCACTGTCGGTCTTGAATCAGAGAGAACAAATGCGACCTGAGCACGTTTCACGTATCATCAGAACCGCTGTCAAGAGAGCAGGTATTCAGGAGAAGATGTACGAAGACAGGGAAAGGCGGACTCGGTGGAAAATCACCAGCCACACGCTACGTCGATCCGCTGCTTCCTATCTCGCCAACAAGACAGGCTATCCACTCCATATGTTGGCTTCCGATCTGAATCACCGCTCGGTTGATACTACCGGTGATAGGTATGTGCGTGAGGACAAGGTTTATTTCACTTATCTTAGCATGGTTGATTTCTCCGAGACCAACATCTCCAAGACACACAGACGATAATCATATCTAATGGATCTTTTGTCACTCTAACGAA